>CAMLCW010000029.1 GCA_946478645.1 uncultured Variovorax sp. | reverse complement strand
GAGCCGCCGGTCAGGTAGATCGCATCGAGGTCGCCGCTGCGCAGGCCCGCGCGCCGTACGCAGGCATGGGCGCAGGCGACCACGCCCTCGAGCAGCGGCGACAGTTGCTGCGCCATGTCGGCCGGCGAGAGCGAGGCAGACAGGTTGCGCTCGGCGCACGACAGGTCGATCTCGGCGCTTGCGTCCTGCACCGAGGCGGCGATCTTCGCCTGCTCGACCTCGCTGGCGATCCGGTGGCCGTGCCGTTCCTCGAGCACCGTCATCAGCCGGTCGTGCAACCGCGTGTCGGCGTAGCTGCTGCGCAGGTCCTTCGCCTGCCGCAGCGCCTTGGCGGCATAGAGCCAGTTGATCAGGTGCCAGGACGAGAGGTCGAAAAAGACCTTGCTAGGCACTTCGCGGCCCTGCACGCCGGTGTGGCGGAACCCGAATGCGGGCATCACGCGGTCGAGGTTGAGGCGCTGGTCGAAATCGGTGCCGCCGATGTGCACGCCGCTGGTCGCGAGCACGTCGTCGCTGCGGTCTTCGCGCAGCGCGCGCTGCGGGCCGACACGCACCACGGTGAAGTCGGAGGTGCCGCCGCCGACGTCGACGATCAGCACTAGCGACTCCTTCGTGATGCGCTGCTCGTAGTCGAAGGCCGCTGCGATCGGCTCGAGCTGGAACGCGATGTCGTGAAAGCCCGCCGCGCGCGCGGCGTGGCGCAGGCTCTCCTCGGCGCGCTCGTCGCGCTTCGCATCGTCGTCGACGAAGTGGACCGGGCGCCCGATCACCACGCGCTCGGGCATGCGGCCCAGTTCGCGGCCCGCACGAATGGCGAGTTCACGCAGGAAGCGCGCAATGATGTCCTCGAAGCTCACGAGGCCGTCGTAGATCGCGGTCTTCTCCTGCATCAGCGGGCTGCCGAGCAGGCTCTTGAGCGAGCGCATGAGCCGGCCTTCGACGCCAGCGAGGTACAGCGCGATGGCATCGCGGCCGAAGTGGGTGCTGCGGTCCTCGGCGTTGAAGAAGATCGCGGTCGGCAGCGTGGTCGCCGTGCCCTCGACCGGCAGCAGCCGCACCGCGCCGTCGACCCGGCAGCCGACGGCGGAGTTGGAGGTGCCGAAGTCGATGCCGATCGTCGGCAGCGACGACGGAGAACGCACGCTCAAGCTTCCCTGCGCAGCGCCGGGAACAGGATCACGTCGCGGATGCTCGGCGAATCGGTCAGCAGCATCATCAGCCGGTCGATGCCGATGCCGCAGCCGCCGGTGGGCGGCATGCCGTACTCGAGCGCGCGCACGAAGTCGTGGTCGTAGTACATGGCTTCGTCGTCGCCGCTGTCCTTGGCGGCCACCTGCGCGTTGAAGCGCGCGGCCTGGTCTTCGGCGTCGTTGAGCTCGCTGAAGCCGTTGCCGAACTCGCGGCCGGTGATGTAGAGCTCGAAGCGCTCGGTGACCTCGGGGCGGTCGTCGTTGGCGCGCGCCAGCGGCGAGATCTCGGTCGGGTGTTCCATGATGAAGGTGGGCTGCCAGAGCTTTTCTTCCACCGTCTCTTCGAAGTACATGACCTGCAGGCTCGCGAGGCTGCGCTGCGAGAGCTTGTCTTTTTCTTCACTGAGGCCGAGCTTGCGCAAGGCGTTGACGAGCCACGCGCTGTCGTCCACGCCCTCGGCCACGCCGGCGGCATCGGTGTGCTTGAGGATTGCCTCGCGGATCGTCAGCCGCTCGAAAGGCTGCGTCAGGTCGACCGGCTTGCCCTGGTAGCTGAGCTGCTGCGTGCCCACGGCCTTCTCGGCGATGGTGCGGATCAGCGTTTCGGTGAAGTCCATCAGGTCGTGGTAGTTCCAGTAGGCCGCGTAGAACTCCATCATCGTGAACTCGGGGTTGTGCCGCACCGAGATGCCTTCGTTGCGGTAGCTCCGGTTGATCTCGAACACGCGCTCGAAGCCGCCGACGATCAGGCGCTTCAGGTAGAGCTCGGGCGCGATGCGCAGGAACATTTCCTGGTCGAGCGCGTTGTGGTGCGTCTTGAACGGCTTGGCGTTCGCACCACCCGGAATGGGGTGCAGCATCGGCGTCTCGACCTCGAGGAAACCGTTCGTCACCATGAACTCGCGCAGCGCGCTCACGGCCTTGCTGCGCGCGGTGAAGCGCACGCGGGCGGTCTCGTCGGTGATCAGGTCGACGTAGCGCTGGCGGTATTTCTGCTCCTGGTCGGCCATGCCGTGGAACTTGTCGGGCAGCGGGCGCAGGCTCTTGGTGAGCAGCCGCAGCGTGGTCACCTTGACCGACAACTCGCCGGTCTTGGTCTTCATCAGCGTGCCCTCGGCGCCGACGATGTCGCCGAGGTCCCAGCGCTTGAAGTCCGCATAGACCTCTTCGCCGACCGCGTCGCGCGTCACGTAGAGCTGGATGCGGCCGGTGGCATCCTGGATGGTTGCGAAGCTGGCCTTGCCCATCACGCGCTTGAGCATCATGCGGCCCGCCACGCTCACGGCCACGGCGCTGGCTTCGAGCGCCTCGGCCTCGACGGCGCCGTGCGCCTCGAGCAGCGCAGCGGCACGATGGCCCGGCTTGAAGTCGTTCGGGAACGCGACGCCCTTGCCCTCGGCCTGCGCGGTGCGCAACAGCTTGAGCTTTTCGCGCCGCTCCGCGATGAGCTGGTTGTCGTCGGCGGCCGGTGCGGCGGGTGCCACTGCGGCGGGCGTGGGAATGGGGGGAGTCAGGTGATCGGACATGGAAGGCGGGGAGGGCGCATCGGGAGCGTGCGCGGGCCGTGCATTTTAGCCGATGAACCTCTGGCCGCACCGGCCTGCAAAGCCCGTCAATGCTGTGCGATCTGCTATCTAAAAAGTAGCGATCTAGCCAGCGATACCCGTGCGTGCGAGCAGATCGCTGACCAGTTCGAGGCGCATCAGCGGGCTTTCGAGCTCCATCAGCCGCTGCCGCAGCTCGAGTTGCATGGGCACGAGCTCGCACCAGCGGTTGGCGACCCAGCCGCAATCGTCGAAGCGGTAGGGCGCGCCGATCGGCAGCCGCACGGACTCGGCGCCCTGCGCCCTGCGACGCGCCTCGAGCGTGTCGACCAGGCGGCGCAGGGCGTCGGCGGTGTGCTGGAGGTCGGCCGGAATCTCGAGCGCCATGTCGTCGGGCACGGCTTCGACTTCGGCGACCCAGAGGCCGTGCTTCTGCATTTCGGTTTCGCGCACGCGGAAGCGCTGGGTGCCCACGCATTCGATCTGGAGCAGGCCGCTCTGGGGTGACTCGAACTCGCGGATCACGGCCAGGGTGCCGATGGCCGCGAAGCGCTCGGTCTCGGCGCCGGGCTTGCGCACCTCGCTGCCGCTCGTCAGGCTGACGACACCGAACGGCGCGTCGGCCCGGCGGCATTTGCCGACCATGTCGAGGTAGCGGACCTCGAAGATGCGAAGCGGCAGCACGCCGCCCGGGAACAGCACGGTGCCGAGCGGGAACAATGGAAGTGAATGCAGAAGGGGCTGTTTCGTCATCGAGCGGTCTCGCATGGCTATCATCGCATTCCCCTCACGATGCCGCCCCATGCTCTACCAGATTCCCTCGTTTCTTCTCGATGTGATCGTCGGCCTGCTCGGCGGCGCTTGCCTGCTGCGCCTGTACATGCAGTACCACCGCGTGCCGTTCGGCAATCCGCTCGGGCGCTTCATCTTTGCGATCACCGACTGGATCGTGCTGCCGCTGCGGCGGATCGTGCCGTCGGTGAAGCGCTGGGACCTCGCGAGCGGGATCGCGGCCTGGCTGCTGGTGCTCGCGAAGTTCCTGCTGCTCTGGCTCCTGATCGGCAACCTGGGCCGGCTCATCGCGCTGCCGCTGGTGTCGTTCGTGGGCTTGCTGCAGTTGGCCGTGTCGGGGCTGACCGCGCTGCTCGTGGTGTACGCCGTGCTGTCGTGGATACCGGGCGCCTCGCCGATGCTGCTCGACCTGATCTCGCGGCTCGCGGAGCCGCTGGTGCGGCCGTTTCGCCGCTTCATCCCGCTGATCGGCGGCGTGGACCTGTCGCCGCTGGCCGCTATCGTGCTGCTGCAGGTGGTCGCGATCGTGCTGGGCAACCTGCTGGTCTGGGCCTACAGGCTCGGTGCCTGAGGCCCTTGACCCTTCGAGCTAGATGACGGCGTCGGCCGGCTGGCGCAGTAGCATGGCGAGCGTGCTCGCCACCGTTTTGCGCAGTTCGCGGCGGTCGCAGATGAAGTCGATCGCTCCCTTGGTCTGCAGAAACTCCGCGCGCTGGAAGCCTTCGGGCAGCGTCACGCGCACGGTCGATTCGATCACGCGCGGGCCGGCAAAGCCGATCAGCGCCTTCGGCTCCGCAATGACCACGTCGCCCACGAACGCGAAGCCCGCCGAGACCCCGCCCATGGTCGGATCGGTCAGCACGCTGATGTAGGGCAGGCCCTTCTTGGCCAGCCGCGTGAGCGCGGCATTGGTCTTGGCCATCTGCATCAGCGACAGCAGGCCTTCCTGCATGCGCGCGCCGCCGGTCGCGGTGAAGCAGATGAAGGGCACCTTCTGCTCGATGGCGGTCTCGACGCCGCGCACGAAGCGCTCGCCGACCACGCTGCCCATGCTGCCGCCCATGAACTCGAACTCGAAGCACGCCACGACCACGCTGAGGCTGTGGACGGAGCCGCCCATGACGACCAGCGCGTCGGTCTCGCCGGTGTTCTCGAGGGCTTCCTTGAGCCGTTCGGGGTAGCGGCGGCTGTCCTTGAACTTGAGTGCATCGACGGGAAGCACTTCCTGGGCGAGCTCGTAGCGGCCCTCGGCGTCGAGGAAGGCATCGAGCCGCGCGCGCGCGCCGATGCGGTGATGGTGGCTGCAGCTCGGGCAGACGTTCTGGTTGTGCTCGAGATCGGTCTTGTAGAGCACCGTCTCGCAGGCCGGGCATTTGATCCACAGGCCTTCGGGCACCTGGCGGCGCTCCGAGGGGTCGGTCTGCGCGATCTTGGCGGGTAGCAGTTTTTCAAGCCAGCTCATGGGAAATCCTCAGGGTCGGGGCAGCGGCGATTATCGGCCAGCCGCGTTCTTGGGGGTGGCCGCGGGCAGGGCGTCGAGCGCTTCGCGGATTTCGGCCAGGAATTCGCGCACCGCCGGCACCACCTGCTCGCGCGGCTGGCCGTCGATCAACTGGATGATCCTGGTGCCGATCACGACCGCATCGGCCGCCGAGCCGACCGCTTGCGCGGTGCGCGCGTCGCGAATGCCGAAGCCCACGCCCACGGGGATGCCGACGTGCTCCCGGATGCGCGGGATCATCTGGCCGACCGCCTCGGTGTCGAGGTGGCCGGCGCCGGTCACGCCCTTGAGCGACACGTAGTAGACGTAGCCGCTCGCGATGCGGGCCACCTGCGCCATGCGCTCGCTCGTGCTGGTGGGCGCGAGCAGGAAGATCAGGTCGATGCCGGCGGCCTTGAGGTCGGCGGCGAAGTCCTCGCATTCTTCCGGCGGGTAGTCGACCACCAGCAGGCCGTCGACGCCGGCGGCCGAGGCATCGCGGATGAAGGCCTTGCTGCCGTGCACGAGGTCGTAGCGCTCGACCGGGTTCGCATAACCCATCAGCACCACCGGCGTCGTCGCATCGTCCTGGCGGAAGGCGGCCACCATCGCGAGCACCTGTTTCATGCCCACGCCCATGGCCAATGCCGCTTCGCCGGCCTTCTGGATCACGGGGCCGTCGGCCATCGGGTCGGAGAACGGCACGCCGAGCTCGATCACGTCGGCGCCCGCGGCCACCATGCCGTGCATCAGCTCGGGCGTGATGTCGGCATAGGGAAAGCCGGCGGTCACGTAGGGAATGAGCGCGCGGCGCCCGTCATTTTTCAGCGCATCAAAGGTGGCGGCAATGCGGCTCATCACTTGCCCCCCTTCACGCTCAGCCCGCGCATCGAGGGCCGGTCGTAGAAATCGACGCCCGACAGATCGGCCACGGTGCCGATGTCCTTGTCGCCGCGCCCCGAGAGGTTCACCAGGATCGACTGGTCGGGCCGCATGGTCTTGGCGAGCTTGAGCGCGTGCGCCACCGCGTGGCTCGATTCGAGCGCGGGAATGATGCCTTCGGTGCGGCACAGGTAGTGGAAGGCCTCGAGCGCTTCCGTGTCGGTGATGCCCACGTATTCGGCACGGCCGATGTCGGCCAGGTGCGCATGCTCGGGGCCCACACCCGGGTAGTCGAGGCCCGCGCTGATGCTGTGCGTCTCGGTGACCTGGCCGTCCTCGTTCTGCAGCAGGTAGGTGCGGTTGCCGTGCAGCACGCCCGGGCTGCCGCGCAGGATCGATGCCGCATGCTTGCCGCTGTCGAGGCCCTCGCCGGCGGCTTCCACGCCGATGAGCCGCGTGCCCGCGAACGGGATGTACGGATGGAAGATGCCGATGGCATTGCTGCCGCCGCCCACGCAGGCGATCACCACGTCGGGTTGCCGGCCCTCGGCTTCGCCGGTGATGCCCTGCGCCGCCAGCATGGCGGGCATCTGCTCGATGCACTCGGTGCCGATCACGCTCTGGAAGTCGCGCACCATCGTCGGATAGGGGTGCGGGCCCGCCACCGTGCCGATGATGTAGAAGGTGTTCTCCACGTTCGTGACCCAGTCGCGCATCGCCTCGTTGAGCGCGTCCTTCAGCGTCTGGCTGCCCGACTCGACCGGCACCACGGTGGCGCCGAGCAGGTTCATGCGGTAGACGTTCGGGCTCTGGCGCTTCACGTCCTGGCTGCCCATGTAGACCACGCATTCGAGCCCGTAGCGCGCGCAGATGGTGGCCGTGGCCACGCCGTGCTGGCCGGCGCCGGTTTCGGCGATCACGCGGGGTTTGCCCATGCGGCGCGCGAGCATTGCCTGGCCGATCACGTTGTTGATCTTGTGCGCGCCGGTGTGGTTGAGGTCTTCGCGCTTCAGGTAGATCTGGGCGCCGCCCATTTCGCGGCTCGCGCGCGCCGCGTGGTAGATGGGCGAGGGCCGACCGACGAAATGCTTGAGTTCGTAGTGGAATTCCGCGAGAAAAGCCGGATCGCCCTTGCACTGGGCATAGGCGTCGCGCAGTTCGTTGATCGCGTGGGTGAGCGTTTCGCTCGCGAAGGTGCCGCCGTAACGGCCGAAATGGCCGCTGGCATCGGGTTGCTGGTAGTTGCTTTGCATGGTTCTCGATCGGTGGGCCGCGGCCCGATCGCGATCGGGAAGCGGCGGCTAACTGGAGGAGAAGGACGTGTCGGCCGGCCTGGCGGCTGCGACGAATTGCCGGATCTTGGCGGCGTCCTTCAGGCCCTTGTTGCCCGGGCCGTCGACCTCGACGCCCGAGCTCACATCAACGGACAGCGACTTGCAGCGCGTCCGCAGGATGCGAATGCCATCGCTCACGTTTGCAGGTGTGAGCCCACCACTCAAGACGAGGTGAGCGTCGACGGCGGGTGGAAGAAGTGACCAATCGAATGCCTTGCCGCCTCCGCCATAACCTTCGACGTGCGCGTCGAGCAGGATGGCCTGGGCGTGGGAGTAATCGGACGCGTATTTTACGAGGTCGAAGCCCGCACCGGCGGGCCCGATGGGAATGCGGGCCGCGCGCATGTAGCGAAAGCGTCCATTTCCCGTGGCTTCGTCGCACTGCAAAGGGGTCTCGTCGCCGTGGAACTGCGCGATGGCGCCGTTCACGCGCGTGAGCGATTCGACCACCCTGGGCGCCGCCTCGTTGACGAACAGCAGCACCGGCGTCACGAACGGCGGCAGCCGCGATGCCAGTTCGGCCGCGCGCTCGGCCGTGACGGCGCGCGGGCTCGCGGCATAGAGCACGAAGCCCACGGCGTCGGCGCCGGCCTCGACCGCGGCATCGACGTCGGCCTCACGCGTGAGGCCACAGATCTTGATGCGGGTGCGGGGTGCGCTCATGGGGGGCCATCATAGGCAGTGCCGCCGCCCTGCTGCGTGGCTTCGGCCGGCAGACCCCACCGGGCGTCGTACAACGGCCCGACGAAATACAGCCCGTCGGCGGAAAAGGTGGGCGCTGCAACCTTGCGGCTACGCGCCTCGAGCACCTCGGTGATCCACTCGGGCCGCTCGTCGCCGCGGCCTACGCGCACGAGGCAGCCCATCAGGTTGCGGATCATGTGGTGCAGGAAGGCGTCGGCCTCGAACTCGAAGTGCCAGCGGCAGCGCTCACCGTCGCCGCGGCGCGTGATGTCGATGCGCCGCAGGTCCTTGACCGGCGAGCGCGCCTGGCAGGCCGAGGCGCGGAACGAGCTGAAGTCGTGCCGCCCCAGCAGCAGCGCCGCGGCGCGCTTCATCGCATCGCCGTCGAGCGGCTGCATCGACCAGCCGACGCGCCCCGCGTCCAGGCTCGGGCGCACCGGCGACTGCGAAAGCACGTAAAGGTAGCGGCGCGCCACGGCGCTGGCGCGGCAATGGAATTCGTCGGGCACCGGCTGCGCCCATTGCACGGCAATGTCGGCGGGCAGGAACCGATTGGTGCCGCGCACCCATGAAAAGGGCTCGCGCACGATGTCGGTGTCGAAGTGCACCACCTGCATCAGCCCGTGCACGCCGGCGTCGGTGCGGCCGGCACACAGCGTGCCGATGCGCTGCGCTGCGAATTTGGCCAGCGCGGCTTCCAGCTTGTCCTGCACGGTGCGGCCCGAGCGCTGGCTCTGCCAGCCCTCGTACGCCTGGCCGTTGTAGCGGATGCCGAGCGCGAGCCTCACGAATTCAGGAAAAAAACAAGGCGGCCGGCGGCTCAGCGCAACTCGGCGAGCAGCTGCCGGGCCTGGGCCTGAAGGTCGCCGGCGCTTTCGGCTTCGACTTCCTCGACCAGCGAACGGGCGCCTTCGACATCGCCGATCGCCTGCAGTTCGCGCGCCAGCGACAGCTTGACGGCATGCGGGCTGTCTTCGTCGTCCTCGTCCAGGCTCGGCGCGGCACGCAGCGTTGCCTCGGGGGCGGCGTTGTTGCCGCTGCCGGCCGCCGGACGGGCCGGAAGGCCCGCCAGCGCGCTCATGTCGAATTCGATGAAGCCCGAGTCGGCCGGAAGGGCGCTGCGCAGGCCCACAGGACGCGTATCGGAATTCCCCTCGCCGAGCGCGCCCGGGCCGGTGATCGGCGCCAGCGCGCCGGGCGCGGTGTCGAAGTCGTTTTCCATGTCGGCCGGCGCGATGGGCGGCTGCGCGGTGGCGAGCGGCGCAACCGGCGTCGGGGCCGCATAGGCGGTCTTGGGCAGGTTGGCACTGACCGGTGCGGGCGCAGGCGCAGGGGAGAGGGCTGCGGGCTGGCTCAGGTCGAGGTCGAAGTCCAGCGGTGCGACCGAGGGCACGAAGGCCGGCGCGGCCGACACGGCGGGCGCAGGGGCAGGCGTCGGCGCCGGGACAGGTGTGGCCGGCTTGGCTGCTGCAGCCGCGGCCAGCGCGCCGGCGAACGCCGCGCTCTCGGCCGGGCTCACGCCGCGCGCCGGGCTGCTGCCCGATTCGTAGAGCGGATTGCCCGGATCGAGGTCCTTGCCCATGTCGACCACACGGACCCAGTCGGGGCCGGCGCCATGGGTGAGCTTGTGCACTTCGGTGGCCAGGCCTTCGTAGGCCCGCACGTCGCGGCGCTTGGCGTGGATCTCGAGCAGCTTGAGGTGGATCGCCGTGCGCTCGGGGTTCACGCGCAGCGCCTCGCGCAGGATTTCCTCGGCCTGCAGGTCGCGGCCATAGGCGAGATAGACATCGGCTTCGGCCACCGGGTCCACGTCGCCGGCATCGAGCTGGCTCGGCGAGTACGACAGCGACGAGACGGTGGAGTCGCCGCGCTGCTTGGTGTCGACCGATTCGCCGCCGCTGGCGCCGAAGAACGAATCCTTCGGAATGCGGCTTTCGAGGAACACGCTCTCGCTCATTTCCTCGCGCCGGCGGCCCAGCACGCGATAGAGCAGGAAGCCGATGAGCAGCGCGACCAGCGCGGCGCCCGCGAGCATCAGCGGGTTGTCCATCAACTCTTCGAAGAAGCCGCGTTCGGGCGGCGGCGGCGGGGGAGCGGCCTGGACGACCGGCTTGGGCGCTGCGACCGGTGCGGGGGCCGCGGCACTGGCTGCCGCAGCGGGCGCGCCCGGGGTCGTTTCGGCCGTGTTCGTTGCCGTGCCTGCTGCGGCGTCGGGTGCGGCGGTGGCCGGTGCGCCGGGCGCTGCGGCAGGGGCCGGCGCGGTCACGCCGGGGTTGGGGACCGGGATGCCGGGCGCTGCAGGTGCTGCGGCCGATCCTGCAGCGGCCGCCGCCCCCGCGGCGGGCGCCACCGAGCCGGTGGCGGCCTTCAGCCGGGCCAGTTCCTCGATGTTCTTGGAGAGTTCCGCGACGCGGTTGCTGTTTTCCTGCGCCTGCCGCGCCTGGGCGACCTTCTCTTCGGCTGCGCGGGCGGCAGCGCTGTTCTGGGTGATGGTCAGCTTGTCGGGCGCGCTCGCTGCCGCATTGCGGTCTTCGACATTGGCCTGCAGCCGGCCCGATGCGCTGCGATCGGCCGCGGCGACGTTCGTGGTGGGCGCGTTCTCGGCCAGGCGCTGCCGGTAGGCGCCGAAGTCGCGGCTTTGCGCCACGATGGTGCGCCGCGCCTCGGCGGCCGGCGTCGCACCCGCCTCGGCGGCGCTCGGCAGGTCGAGCACCGCGCCGGCTTTCATGCGGTTGACGTTGCCGCCGATGAAGGCGTCGGGATTGGCCCGCAGCAGCGCGACGAGCATCTGGTCGAGCGAAACGTCGGCAGGCTTGTGGGCCGCGGCGATCCGGCCGGCGGTATCGCCGCGCTGGACGGTGAGCTGCCCGCTGCTTTCCGCCGCCCGGGGCGCGGCGGCTGCCGCTGCGGGCTGCGGTGCGGCGGCGGGTGGCGTGGCGATTGCCGCCGGTGCGGTTGCGGCGGGTGCGCGCTCGCGGCGCACGCGTGCGGCCAGCACCTCGGGGCGCTCCACGGGCGCGCGGACCTGGGGCGGCACCGGCGCGGCAACGGGCGGTGCCGCGGGTGCTGCCTGGCGGATCCTCGGCGGGTCGAGCAGCACGGTGTAGTCGCGCACGATCCGGCCCGAGGCGCCATTGGCTTCGAGCAGCAGGTCGATGAACGGATCGTTGAGCGGCCGGCTGCCGGTCAGCCGCACGACATACTGGCCTCCGGCACGCCGCTGCAGCGTGGCCTTGATGTCGCTGAGCGCCGCGTTGTAGGGCACACCGGCATTCTTGAATGCCTCGGCGCTGGCAACCCCGATCCTCAGGCTTTCGGCCTCCGCGGCGGCCATTTCCGTGACCTCGACCTCGGCGCGCAGCGGTTCGCCCAGGGCCGACTGCACCTTCAACTGTCCCAGTGCAAAGGCGCTGGCGTCGCCGCTCCCCAGGCCGAGGACCAGGGCGGCAGCGGCGCCGAGCACCGAGAGACGCAGGCCATGCAGGGCCGGAGAAGGGCGAACGGCCGATGGGCGGGCCGCGGGCAACAGATGTCTTGTCATGCTGATAGGGGGCGGCTCAGGCCCGGAAATTGTAAGAGGACGTTAGCACCAAGCCTGGGGACTGACAAGGCGCCGCGCCCTGTCTACCCAGTGCGCGCATACTTACGCATGCGTTCGATGTTGCTGTTTCGCAACACCTTGGGCATCGGCTGAGCCCGCGATCCCCCATCAAGCCTCGAGCAGGATGCGCAGCATGCGGCGCAGCGGCTCGGCGGCGCCCCACAGCAACTGGTCGCCGATCGTGAAGGCGCCGACGTATTCGGGACCCATCGCGAGCTTGCGGATGCGGCCCACCGGGATGTCCATGGTGCCGGTCACGGCCACGGGGGTCAGCGCCGCGAGCGTGGCTTCGCGGGTGTTCGGCACCACCTTGGCCCAGGCGTTGTCGGAGGCGATGAGCGCCTCGATGTCCGCCACCGGCACGTCCTTCTTGAGCTTGAAGGTCAGCGCCTGGCTGTGGCAGCGCATGGCACCCACGCGCACGCAGAAGCCGTCGACCGGGGTCGCTGCCGTGCCGAAGCCCGCGCCCTGGCCCAGGATCTTGTTGGTCTCCGCGCCGGCCTTCCATTCTTCCTTCGAGACGCCGTCGCCCAGGTCCTTGTCGATCCAGGGGATCAGCGAGCCGCCCAGTGGCGCGCCGAAGTTCGCCGTTTCGGCGGCGCTGAGGTTCTGCTGGCGGTGCAGCACCTTGCGGTCGATCTCGAGAATGGCCGACTTGGGATCGTCCAGCAGCGCGCGTACCTCGGCATTCAGCGTGCCGAACTGCGTCAGCAGCTCGCGCATGTGCTGTGCGCCGCCGCCCGAAGCCGCCTGATAGGTCATGCTGGTCATCCACTCGACCAGCCCGGCCTTGTAGAGCGCGCCCACGCCCATCAGCATGCAGCTCACGGTGCAGTTGCCGCCGATCCAGTTCTTGCCGCCCTTGGCGAGCGCGTTCTGGATCACCGGCAGGTTGACCGGGTCGAGGACGATCACCGCGTCGTCGTTCATGCGCAGCGTGGAAGCCGCATCGATCCAGTGGCCGCTCCAGCCCGCCGCGCGCAGCTTGGGAAACACCTCGGAGGTGTAGTCGCCGCCCTGGCAGGTGATGACGATGTCGCACTTCCTGAGTGCCTCGATGTCGTTCGCATCCTTGAGCGCGGTCTCGTTCTTCGCCATGGCCGGGGCCTTGCCGCCGACGTTCGAGGTGGAGAAGAAGACCGGCTCGATGAGCCCGAAGTCGCCTTCGGCCTGCATGCGATCCATCAGGACCGAGCCGACCATGCCGCGCCAGCCTACGAGGCCGACCAGGGGTTGATTTGCGTTCGCCATTTCGTTGTGCCTTATCAAGAAAGTGAAGTTCTTTTGCCCCGGCTCGTCAGGGCCGGGCGGGCACGACGAAACGGGCTGCGCTTAGCCGGTGATCGTCGTTTTGGTGGTGGGGCGGACCAGCGCCGTGGCCCGACCTGCGCCCGAGGCGTCTGATCCCGTCATTTCGTCGCCCAATGTCCTACCCTGCGCGTGAGTGCACACTGATCCCGCTGCGGCACAGACTGGCCGGGTGGAGAGGAGGGTTTGTGTGATGGAAATCATGGAACGGACCGCAATTGTAGCGAAAACGGCGGTGAATTTCCTGGCTGAGGCCCGACGGGTAGAGGATGACCACTGCCTCGACTCTATTCATTCGAGCGTCACGCAAGCGCAAGTGACCAGGCGCGGTCCACAGAAGCGTCTTGCTTATTCCAAGGGAGAGAAAAATGACACATCCAACGAGCCCATCGGGCTTCAATCGGCGCCGCGCGCTCATCGCAGCAGGTCTCACGGCAGGCGCCGCCGTCCAGCCGACCATCGCGCTGGCGAGCCATCACTTCGAATCCGTTGCCGCACGCAAGGATCCAGCCCTTGGCTTGATCGACCTGTTCGTCTTCAATTCGCCGGACAGTGACCGCACGGTGTTTATCCTCACCGTGAATTTCCTGCCCAAGCCAGGTGTCGACCTGCTCAATCGCAACGCGCTCTACAACATTCACTGCGCCACCAGCAAAGACCTGAAAGAAGGTATGACCTGGACCTTTGCCTACGACGGCAAGCAGGTCGCCTGCACACGGTCGGGCGAACCCAACGGCGCGATCGGTGCCAAGGGCAAGTCGATCGGCCATCTCACGCCCGACAAGGAAGGCGAGTTGGCCGGCGGCATCCGCGCCCGGATCGGGCGTGCCAAAGACCCCTTCTTCGGCAATTCGCCTGGCCTGCATGCCTACCGTGCGCAAATCGCGGAGGGCCGCTATGACCCCTCGATATGGGAAAAGGCCTCGGGCACCAACATCTTTCTCGGTCGCGAATGCGGGGTCATCGTGCTCGAGGTGCCGAACCAGATGCTGGGCAAGGACATCGCGGTGTTCTCGACCGTGGCGCAAAGGCAGGGCAGCAAGTGGCAACAGGTGCAATACATGGCCAAGCCGCTGATCGCCCACACCATGTTGTTCGACGACGACACGCTCAAGACCGCGTACAACACCTCGCGCCCGAATACCCAGGGCGAATTCAAGAACTTCTTCAAAGCCAGCATTGCACGCTCGGCCCACTTTGCAGGTGGCCGCGCCGATGCCTTCAGCTACGCCGACAAGACGACCGAGTTGCTGCTGCCGGACGTGTTGCGCTACGAGGTAGGCAGCGAAGCGTCCTTCACGGCTGAAAAGCTCAATGGCCGAAAACTCACCGACGACGCCATGTCGACCACGCTGACACTGCTCATCGGCAAGCCGACCAGCCAGCACCTGAAGGATCCCGGCAACTACAACGTCAACAAGTTCCCTTACGTCCTGTCGACATGAGTGTGCGACCGCCTGTGGTCCGGCGCGCCAGGGGCGCCGTCCTCGCGGCGTCGCTGATGCTGCTTTCGTTGGCCGCCTGGCCGCACGCTTTCTGGCTGGTGCCGTTCGGACCGGCCGTGGCGCCCGGGGAGCGTGTTGCGCTTGATCTGCGCATCGGGGCCCGCTGGCCCGGTGAATCCACCCCACGCCTGCCTGGGCTCGTCAGCGATTTTCGTGTGATCGACGCCCAAGGCAGCCGCCGCGTGGGTGGCCGCGAAGGCGGCACGCCCGTCGGTCACTTCGAGGCTCGCGCTCCTGGCGCTGCCATCGTGGTGATGCAGACCCAGCCGAGCGAGATCACCTTGCCCGGGCCGGAATTCCAGCGCTATCTGCGGGAGGAGTCGCTTGACGATGCCCTGCAATTCCGTCTCGACCAGGGCATTGCCCATCGCAGTGCGCGCGAGAATTTTTCACGCGCCGCGAAGACGCTGGTCGTGGTCGGCGGCACCGCCAGCGGCTTCGACCACACGCTTGGTCTGCCCTTCGAACTCGTGCCGCTGACCAATCCGCTGGTCTATCGCATCGGCTCGCCGTTTCGCGTGAAGCTTCTGTTGGGCGGCAATGCAGCCGCCAATGTGCGCGTTGCCGCGCTGTCCAAGGACAAGCCTGAAGCCATGGTCGAGGGAAGAACCGACACCGGCGGAGAGGTCCGCCTGACGCTCAACCAGTCTGGTCTGTGGACGCTCTACGCCGTACACCTGCAACATGCGGTGCGATCGACCGCAGACTGGGAGAGCACATGGGCCTCGATGACCTTCGCTCTTGGAGTCTCGCCATGAATCCTGTCATCAGGCGCATCCGTGCGGGGGGCGTGTGGGTCTGCGGCGCGGGAGTGAGCATGGCAGCGCAGGCGCACGCCGGCGGCACCGGGGTGCTTTCGGCATGGCTGCATCCGCTGACCGGCGCCGACCACCTGGCGGCCATGATCGCAGTCGGCGCATGGAGCGTTCAGCTCGGCGGCCGTGCCGTGTGGGGTGTGCCAGTCGCCTTCCTGTCTTTCATGCTGGTCGGCGGCGTGGTCGGTTTTCAGCTGATCGACTTGGCGGGTGTCGAATTCGGGGTGGCGTTGTCGGTCTTGCTGTTGGGATTGGCGATTGCGTTGGACAGGCGCACCGCAACCATCCCCGCTGCCGCCGCGGTGGGCGCCTTCGGTTTTTGCCACGGCTACCTGCATGGCTATGAACTGACGGTGCTCGAGCAACCCGTGTGGGCCACCCTTGGCTTTCTGACCACCACCGCGATGCTGCACGTCGCAGGCCTGGTGGCGGGCCATTTCGCGCGGCGCAGCAGTGCGGGCCAACGGCTGCTGCGCGGCTGCGGCTGGCTGGTCGCGGTGTTCGGCTGCTGCTTGCTGGCCAGCCGCGCACTGGGCTAGCAAGACTGCCGCGAGTCTTGCTGCGGCAGCAGTTGCGCCGCAGCAAGCAACTGTTAGCGCAGCGCCGCGAGCACGGCGTCGCCCATCTCGCGCGTCCCGACTTTGGTAGTGCCTTCGCTGTGAATGTCCGGCGTGCGCAGGCCCTGCGCCAGTACCTTTTGCACTGCCTTCTCGATGCGCTGCGCCGCCTCCTCCTGGTTGAGCGAGAAGCGCAGCATCATTGCCGCCGACAGGATGGTGGCCAGTGGATTGGCGACACCCTTGCCAGCAATGTCGGGCGCGCTGCCGTGGCTGGGCTCGTAGAGGCCCTGGTTGCTTGCATTCAGCGATGCCGAAGGCAGCATGCCGATAGAGCCGGTGAGCATGGACGCCTCGTCCGACAGGATGTCGCCGAACATGTTGCCGGTCACGATCACGTCGAACTTCTTGGGCGCCTTCACGAGCTGCATGGCGGCGTTGTCGACGTACATGTGGTCGAGCTCGACGTCCGGGTAGTCTTTGTGCACCTCGGTCACGACGTCCTTCCAGAACTGGAAGGTCTCGAGCACGTTGGCCTTGTCGACGCTGGTCACGCGCTTGCTGCGCTTGCGGGCGGCCTCGAACGCGACGCGCGCGATGCGCTCGATCTCGGGGCGCGAATAGCGCATGGTGTCGAAGGCTTCGTCGGCGCCCGGGAAGTGGCCGTCGGTCGCGGTGCGGCGGCCGCGCGGCTGGCCGAAGTAGATGTCGCCGGTCAGCTCGCGGATGATGAGGATGTCCAGGCCCGCGATCAGCTCGGGCTTGAGGCTCGAGGCGTCGACCAGCTGCTCGTAGCAGATGGCGGGACGGAAGTTCGCGAACAGGCCGAGGTTCTTGCGCAGGCCCAGGATCGCCTGTTCGGGCCGCAGCGGGCGGTCGAGCTTGTCGTACTTCCAGTCGCCCACGGCGCCGAACAGCACCGCATCGGCTTCCTTCGCGAGCTTGAGCGTCGCCTCGGGCAGCGGATGGCCCTGCGCCTCGTAGGCGGCGCCGCCGACGAGCGCGGTTTCCATCTCGAACGAGAGGTCGAGCGCGTCGAGCACGCGGATGGCTTCGGCGACGATTTCGGTGCCGATGCCGTCACCGGGGAGAACTGCGATTTTCATTGGACGTTTGGGGAGTTGTTGGGGGTGGAGAAAAGACGGACTTCCGGACGCAGAGGACGCAAAGATTTCGCAGAGTACGCAAAAGAACCCGAGGGAACATTCAATTTCTTGTATTGCGCTCTTTGCGGAACCTTTGCGTCCTCTGCGTCCGGAAGTCCGCTCCTGATTTTCAGCTGATCATCGTATGCGCCAGCCAGGGCTTCGACGCGAGCCGTTCGGCTTCGAAGGCCTTGATCTTGTCCTCATGGCGCAGCGTGAGGCCGATGTCGTCGAGGCCGTTGACGAGGCAGTACTTGCGGAAAGCCTGCACGTCGAACGCGAACTCGCCGCCGTCGGGCTTCACGACCACCTGGCGCTCCAGGTCGATGGTCAGCGTGTAGCCCGGGAACGCGAAGGTCTCGTCGAACAGCTGGGCGACCTGCGCCTCGGGCAGCACGATCGGCAGCAGTCCGTTCTTGAAGCTGTTGTTGAAGAAGATGTCGGCATAGCTCGGCGCAATGATCGCGCGGAAGCCGTACTGGTCGAGTGCCCAGGGCGCATGTTCGCGCGACGAGCCGCAGCCGAAGTTCTTGCGCGCGAGCAGGATCGAGGCGCCCGCATAGCGCGGCTGGTTCAGCACGAAGTCGGGGTTGGGCTTGCGGCTGGCCGGGTCCTGGCCCGGAAAGCCGGCGTCCAGGTAGCGCCACTCGTCGAAGAGGTTCTGGCCGAAGCCGGTGCGCTTGATCGACTTGAGGAACTGCTTCGGGATGATCGCGTCGGTGTCGACGTTCTCGCGGTCCATCGGTGCCACGAGGCCTTGGTGTACGGTGAATTTCTGCATGTGTGGTCTCCAGATCAGGCGAACTTGCGCACGTCGACGAAGTGGCCGTGGACGGCCGCGGCCGCGGCCATGGCCGGGCTCACGAGGTGGGTGCGTCCGCCGGCGCCCTGGCGGCCTTCGAAGTTGCGGTTGCTGGTCGAGGCGCAGCGCTCGCCGGGCTCGAGCCGGTCGGCGTTCATCGCCAGGCACATCGAGCAGCCGGGCTCGCGCCATTCGAAGCCCGCGGCCTTGAAGATCTGGTCCAGGCCCTCGCGCTCGGCCTGCTCCTTCACCACGCCCGAGCCAGGCACCACCATCGCGAGCTTCACGTTCTTCGCGACCTTCTGGCCGAGCTTCTTCACCACGGCGGCGGCCTCGCGCATGTCCTCGATGCGGCTGTTGGTGCACGAGCCGATGAACACCTTGTCGATGAAGATGTCGTCCATCGCCTTGTTCGGCTCCAGGCCCATGTAGACCAGCGCGCGCTCGATGGCGCCGCGCCTGCTCGCGTCCTTTTCCTTCTCGGGATCGGGCACGCGGCCGTCGATGGGCACCACCATCTCGGGCGAGGTGCCCCAGGTCACCTGCGGCTGGATCTGCGTGGCGTCGAGCTCGACCACTGCGTCGAAATGCGCGCCCGCATCGGAATGCAGCGTGCGCCAGTAGCTCACGGCCTGGTCCCATTCGACGCCGGTGGGCGCGAGCGGGCGGCCCTTCACATAGCTCAGCGTCTTGTCGTCGACCGCCACCAGTCCTGCGCGCGCGCCGGCTTCGATGGCCATGTTGCAGACCGTCATGCGGCCTTCCATGCTCAGGTCGCGGATCGCGGAGCCGGCGAACTCGATGGTGTAGCCGGTGCCGCCGGCGGTGCCGATCTTGCCGATGATCGCCAGCACGATGTCCTTGGCGGTGCAGCCCAGCGGCAGCTTGCCCTCGACCTTCACGAGCATGTTCTTCGCCTTCTTGCCCAGCAGGGTCTGGGTGGCCATGACGTGCTCGACCTCGCTGGTGCCGATGCCGTGCGCGAGTGCGCCGAAGGCACCGTGCGTGGAGGTGTGCGAGTCGCCGCAGACCACGGTCATGCCGGGCAGCGTGGCGCCCGATTCGGGGCCGATCACGTGCACGATGCCCTGGCGCTTGCTCAGGAACGGGAAGAACGCCGCGGCGCCGAATTCGGCGATGTTCTTGTCGAGCGTGGTGACCTGCTCCTTGCTGGTCGGGTCGGCAATGCCTTCGTAGCCGCGCTCCCAGCCCGTGGTGGGCGTGTTGTGGTCGGCCGTGGCCACCACGGAGCTGATGCGCCACAGCTTGCGGCCCGCCTCGCGCAGGCCCTCGAAGGCCTGCGGGCTGGTGACTTCGTGCACCAGGTGGCGGTCGATGTAGAGGATCGCGGTGCCGTCCTCCTCGGTGTGGACGACGTGTTCGTCCCAGATCTTGTCGTAGAGCGTGCGTGCCATGTCGGTCTCTTGGTCTTTCGTGGGGAAACTGGATTGTGTCTATGCCGCGAGCGGCTGCTCGCTGGCGCCCGCGGCCGCGTGCAGGTGATTCACCAGCGAGCGCGCTGCGACGGGCAGGGTGGAGAAGTCGCGCGCCACCAGCCGGATCTCGCGTTCGGCCCAGGCGTCGTCGAGCGCCACGCTCGCGAGGCCGCGGCCGATGCCGTCGTGCATGAGTTCGAAGGCGCGCGCGGGCATCACGCCCACGCCCAGGCCGTTCTCGATCATGCGGCACATGGCGTCGAGCCCGGTGACGTGGATGCGCAGCTTGATGCTGCGGCCGGCGGCGAGTGCGGCCTCGTGCATCGCGACGTAGATCGAACTGTTGGTGTGCAGGCCGACATGGTCGAACTCGAGCGACTCGACAAAGCCGATGCGGCCGCGCGCAGCGAGCGCATGGCCTGAGGGAACGATCAGCGCGAGGCGGTCATGGCGGTACGGGAGGCTCTGCAGCTCGCCTGCGCCGCCGGCCACGTGGCAGACGCCGAGATCGGCGGCGCCTTCCTGCACCGCGCGGATCACCTCGCTGCTCAGGTGCTCCTCGAGGTCGATCTTGATCGCCTCGTGGGCGCGCGAGAACACGCCGAGATCCTCGGGGAGGAACTGCACGATCGCCGAAATGTTCGCGTGCACCCGCACATGGCCGCGCACGCCGTCGGCGTATTCGCTGAGTTCGCCCTGCATCTTCTCGAGGCTGTAGAGCACCGAGCGCGCGTGGTGCAGCAGGCTCTCGCCCGCGGGCGTGAGGTCGACGCCGCGCGCATGGCGGTAGAGCAGGGGGGTGCCGAGGGTGGCCTCCAGGTCGGACAGCCGCTTGCTGATGGCCGACGCGGCGATGAACTCGCGTTCAGCCGCGCGCCCGATGCTGCCGAGCTCGCAAACGGCCACGAACAGCTGCAGCGACGTGAGGTCGATGCGGCGGGCGAAGTTGCGTTCGGAGGTGCTCATGGGGGTGGCGGCATCGCGTTTTGCGATGAGTTCGCCATTTTCCCCCGGTTTTCAATGCGATGCCATCGCCATCTGCGATGGGCTCGTTGCTCTGGGGCGACGAGTTGCGAGCCGGCGCCCGGGCATGGGGCCGGCCCGCCCCCCGCGAGCGCTTACTGGCGCCGCTTGGCTGCGTCCTCGACCTTTTCGCCACCTTTCTGAATGTCCTGTCCGGCACCCCGGAAGGTGTTGCAGCCACTCAGCGGAATGGCGAGTGCGAAAGCGACGGCGATCAGCGCGGTGATTTGCTTCATGACGGGTCTCCTGACAGAAGGTTGAAAAAAACAAGGTCGGAATCGAGCCTCGTGTCCGAACCTAGCGCCGCGCCATGCCGCCCGTGTCAGCCAAGACGCAAAAAGGCTGCCCGTGGGCAGCCTTTTTGGGTGCATGAGCTGCAGTGGCTCAGCGGGCCGAGATCGGCTTCACGTCGCGCTTGGGCGAACCTTCGAACAGTTGGCGCGGGCGGCCGATCTTGTACTCGGGGTCGCCGATCATCTCGTTGAGCTGGGCGATCCAGCCGACCGTGCGCGCGAGCGCGAAGATCGCGGTGAACAGCGGCACCGGGATGCCAATGGCGCGCTGCACGATGCCCGAATAGAAGTCGACGTTCGGGTAGAGCTTGCGCGAGACGAAGTACTCGTCCTCGAGGGCGATCTTCTCGAGCTCCTTGGCGAGCTTGAACAGCGGATCCTGCTCCAGGCCCAGTTCGGTCAGCACTTCGTTGCAGGTCTCCTGCATCAGCTTGGCGCGCGGGTCGTAGTTCTTGTAGACCCGGTGGCCGAAGCCCATGAGCTTGACGTTCGAGTTCTTGTCCTTGACCTTCTTGATGAACTCGCCGATCTTCTCGACGCCGCCTTCACGCTGGATGTCGTACAGCATGTTGAGCGCCGCCTCGTTGGCGCCGCCGTGGGCCGGGCCCCAGAGGCAGGCCACGCCGGCCGCGATCGCCGCGAACGGGTTGGTGCCCGACGAGCCGCACAGGCGCACGGTCGAGGTAGAGGCGTTCTGCTCGTGGTCCGCGTGCAGGATGAAGATGCGGTCGAGCGCGCGCTCGAGCACCGGGTTCACCTTGTACTCCTCGCACGGCGTCGCGAACATCATGTGCAGGAAGTTGCCTGCATAGCTCAGGTCGTTCTTCGGGTACATGTACGGCTGGCCGATCGTGTACTTGTAGGCCATGGCCACGAGCGTGGGCATCTTCGCGATCAGGCGGATCGCGGCGATCTCGCGGTGCTCGGGATTGTTGATGTCCGTGCTGTCATGATAGAAGGCCGACAGCGCGCCGACCAGGCCCGTCATGATGGCCATCGGGTGCGCGTCGCGGCGGAAGCCGCGCAGGAAGAACTGCATCTGCTCGTTGACCATCGTGTGGTTGGTCACGAGCTTGGTGAAGTTCGCCTTCTTGGTCGCGTCGGGCAGCTCGCCGTACAGCAGCAGGTGGCAGGTCTCGAGGAAGTCGCAGTTGGTGGCGAGTTGCTCGATCGGGTAGCCGCGGTAGAGCAGCTCGCCCTTGTCGCCGTCGATGTAGGTGATGGCCGACTGACATGCGGCCGTCGACATGAAACCCGGGTCGTACGTGAACATGCCGGTTTGCGCATAGAGCTTGCGGATGTCGATCACGTCGGGGCCGATGGTGCCCTTGTAGATCGGCAGTTCGACGTTGTCGCCGCCATTGCTGAACGACAGCGTGGCCTTGGAATCGGAAGCTTTCATTTCGGGTTTCTTTCTAAGGAGTATTCAGGGGGGCGAGGAAGATGCAAAGGAGGCAGGTCGCTGCGCACCGTCGGTGCGCATCAACTGCAGCAATGCGATCACCTCGGCCCCGGCCCATTCGGGCTCGGGCTCCTTTCTTTGCAGGAGCAGATCGAGGAGATCGTTGTCCGACAGGTCCATCAAGGTCCCCATGGCCTCCGCCTGGCCGACGGTGATGCCGGCCTCGTGCCGCTCGAAGAAGCGGGCGATGAACAGGTCGTTCTCGAGCAGGCCGCGCCGGCAGCGCCATTTCAGCTTGCTCAGCGCGCGTTCGCTGAGTGGCTGTGCGAGTTCGGCGGCGGTTTGCATGGCTTCTTTCGGTCCGGGATCAGATGGCGCGACGCACCATCAGTTCCTTGATCTTGCCGATCGCCTTGGTCGGATTCAGGTTCTTCGGGCACACGTCGACGCAGTTCATGATCGTGTGGCAGCGGAACAGGCGGTACGGGTCTTCGAGGTTGTCCAGGCGCTCGGCCGTGGCTTCGTCGCGGCTGTCGGCGATGAAGCGGTAGGCCTGCAGCAGGCCGGCGGGGCCCACGAACTTGTCGGGGTTCCACCAGAAGCTCGGGCAGCTGGTGGAGCAGCTCGCGCACAGGATGCACTCGTAGAGGCCGTTGAGCTCGTCACGCTCCTCGGGCGACTGCAGGCGCTCCTTCTCGGGCGGCACGTTGTCGTTCTGCAGGTACGGCTTGATCGAGTTGTACTGCTTGAAGAACTGCGTCATGTCCACGATCAGGTCGCGGATCACGGGCAGGCCCGGCAGCGGCTTGAGCACCACGGTGCCCTTGAGCGTGTTCATGTTCGTCAGGCAGGCCAGGCCGTTCTTGCCGTTGATGTTCATCGCGTCGGAGCCGCAGACGCCTTCGCGGCACGAGCGGCGGAACGACAGCGTCGGGTCCTGCGCCTTGAGCTTCATCAGGGCGTCGAGCAGCATGCGCTCATGGCCGTCGAGTTCGATCTCGATGGTCTGCATGTAGGGCTTGGCGTCCTTGTCCGGGTCGTAGCGGTAGATCTGGAATGTGCGCTTCATCGTGAAACCTTGTGATGTTGTTCTGCTGGCTTAGAACGTACGGACCTTGGGAGGAACGGAGTCGACCGTCAGCGGCTTGAGGTTGACCGGCTTGTAGGAAAGGCGGCTGCCCTCGCTGTACCAGAGGGTGTGCTTCATCCAGTTGGCGTCGTCGCGGCCCAGCGGTGCGACCGGATCGTCCGACGGGCGCTCGTAGTCCTCGACCGTGTGCGCGCCGCGGCATTCCTTGCGGGCCGCTGCCGACACCATCGTGGCCTGGGCCACCTCGATGAGGTTGTCGACCTCGAGCGCCTCGATGCGCGCGGTGTTGAACACCTTCGACTTGTCCTTCAGGCCGATCGCGTTGACGCGCTCGCGCACGGCGGCGATCTTGACCACGCCTTCGTCCATCGAGGCCTGCTTGCGGAACACGGCGGCGTGCTGCTGCATGACGGCGCGGATCTCGCCGGCCACGTCCTGCGCGTACTCGCCGCCGGCATCGGCTTCGAGGCGGTTCAGGCGCTCCAGCGTGCGGTCGGCCGCATCGGCCGGCAGCGGCTTGTGTTCCTTGTGCTTGTCGTTGAACTCGACGATGTGATTGCCGGCCGCACGGCCGAACACCAGCAGGTCGAGCAGCGAATTGGTGCCGAGGCGGTTGGCGCCGTGCACGCTCACGCAGGAGCATTCGCCCACCGCATAGAGGCCGTTCACGACCTGGTTGTGGACGTCGCCGTTCTGCACCACCACCTGGCCGTTGATGTTGGTCGGGATGCCGCCCATCTGGTAGTGGATCGTCGGCACCACGGGGATCGGTTCCTTGGTGATGTCGACGTTGGCGAAGTTGACGCCGATCTCGTACACGGAGGGCAGCCGCTTGTGAATGGTCTCGGCGCCCAGGTGATCCAGCTTGAGCAGCACGTAGTCCTTGTTCGGACCGCAGCCGCGCCCTTCCTTGATCTCCTGGTCCATCGAACGCGAGACGAAATCGCGCGGCGCCAGGTCCTTCAGCGTGGGGGCGTAGCGCTCCATGAAGCGTTCGCCATTGCTGTTCAGGAGGATGGCGCCCTCGCCGCGGCAACCCTCGGTCAGCAGCACGCCCGCGCCGGCGACGCCGGTCGGGTGGAACTGCCAGAACTCCATGTCCTGCAGCGGAATGCCGGCGCGCGCGGCCATGCCCAGGCCGTCGCCGGTGTTGATGTAGGCGTTGGTGGAGGCGGCGAAGATGCGCCCGGCGCCGCCGGT
>CAMLCW010000028.1 GCA_946478645.1 uncultured Variovorax sp. | reverse complement strand
GACCGCGATCGGCTCGCTGCCTGCGCCGTCCGCCGCACGGCGGCCGCGGGCCGGTGGTGGCGCTGGTGCTCGCTGCCTGTTTTGCCGGCGCAGCGGCAGTATTCAGCAGTCTGCGGCTAAAGACGACGGGGCACGCCGGCTGAATAGGTTAGGGTACGGCCCCATGACGGAAGTACCTGAAACCGTGGTGTGCCCGGGCTGCGATGCGGTGTTCCGCCGCACGCCCCTGGCGCGGCGCGAAGTGTCGTCCTGCGTACGCTGCGGCACCGAGCTCTACCGCCACCCGGGCGAGTTGCGGCGCGCGATCCTGCCGCTGACGCTCGCGAGCCTGATCATGTTCGCCATCGCCAACCTGTTCCCGATCGTCGAGATCGAGCTGCAGGGCCTGCGCAGCCAGACCACGCTCGTCGGCGCGGTGGTGGTGCTGAGCAGCGAGGGCATGTCGATCGTCGCGCTGCTGGTGCTCGCGACCACGCTGCTCTTTCCGCTGCTGCAGCTGTGCATCCTGGCCTACCTGCTGGTGCCGCTGCGGCACCAGCGCCGGCCCGCGGGCTTCGCGGTGCTGGTGCGCGCCATGCAGATGCTGCGCCCCTGGGGCATGGTCGAGGTGTTCCTGCTCGGGGTGCTGGTGGCGGTCGTCAAGCTCTCGAGCATGGCCACGGTGGTGGCCGGGCCGGCGCTCTGGGCCTTCATGGCGCTCACGGTCATGCTCACGGCGGTGCTGTCGTTCAATCCGAATGCCTTCTGGGAAATGACCTTCCGCCCAGCCGGCGAGCCGCTGGAGGAGGGCGCGTGAAGGCCTTCTATTACCGCGACGAACCCGACGAAAGCGAAACCACGCCGTTCGCGACCGCCGCCTCGCTGGGCCTCCTGGCCTGCCCGCACTGCGACGCCGTGTGGCGCGACGCGGCCGAGGGCGAGCGCTGCGAGCGCTGCGGCACGCATCTGTACCAGCGCAAGCCGCACAGCCTGAGCCGCACCTGGGCCTTCCTGATCGCGGCCTGCATCATGTACATCCCGGCCAACCTGCTGCCCGTGATGATCACGCGCACGCTGTTCGGCGCGCAGTACGACACCATCCTGAGCGGCGTGATCTACTTCTGGGTCTCGGGTGCCTACGGGCTCGCGGCGATCATCTTCATCGCGAGCTTCCTGGTGCCGCTGTTCAAGCTCACGGTGCTGATCCTGCTGGCCGTGATGGCGCAGCGCGGCAGCCCGTGGCGCCGTCCCGAGCGCGCCAAGCTCTATCACATCGTCGAGATCATCGGCCGCTGGTCGATGCTCGACGTGTTCGTCGTCTCGCTGCTGGCCGGGCTGGTGCAGATCCAGGGCTTCGCGGTGATCCACGCGGGCGTGGGCATCGCGGCCTTCGGCTCGGTGGTGGTGCTGACCATGCTGGCCTCGCTGAGCTTCGATCCGAGGCTCACCTGGGACAGCCGCCAGGCGCAGCAGGCCGAGCGCGAGCGACACGAATCATCCAGTGACAGGGAAGCAGAAGCAGCATGAGTGAAGAAGACCAAGCCAAAGCCAACGACCAGCCCGCGCCGCCGGGCCTGCCGCCGCCGCGCGTGGTGCGCCGGCGCGAGTGGCTGCCCTCGCTGATCTGGCTGATACCGATCGTCGCCGCGCTGGTCGGCGTGATGCTGGTGGTGCGCATCATCCTGGAGCGCGGGCCCGAGATCGTGCTCACTTTCGAGACCGCCGAAGGCCTCGAGGCCAACAAGACCGCCGTCAAGTACAAGGACGTGCAGATCGGCACCGTGCAGAGCCTGCGGCTCGCGCGCGACCGCTCCCACGTGCGCGTCACGGTGCAGCTCGCCAAGGACGCCGAGAGCTTCACCGCCGAGGATTCGCGCTTCTGGGTCGTGCGGCCGCGGCTCGACACCTCGGGGATCTCGGGCCTGGGCACGCTGCTGTCGGGCGCCTACATCGGCGCCGACGCGGGCGTGTCGGAGGAGACCGCGAGCGAGTTCAAGGGCCTGGAGGACCCGCCGATCGTGACGCGCGACGCGACGGGCCGGCAGTTCCTGCTGCGCGCCACCGACGTCGGTTCGCTCGACGTGGGATCGCCGGTGTATTTCAGGCGCATCAAGGTCGGCCAGGTCGCGGCCTACGAGCTCGACGGCGATGGCCGCGGCGTGACGCTGCGCGTGTTCGTCAACGCGCCGTACGACAAGTTCGTCGGCGTCAACACGCGCTTTTGGCAGGCCAGCGGCATCGACGCGCAGCTCAGCGCCAGCGGTTTCACGCTGCGCACGCAGTCGCTTGCGACCATCCTGCTCGGCGGCATCGCCTTCAGCGCGCCCGAGGACGCCATGGGACCGCGCGCCGAGGAGAACGCGGCCTTCACGCTCGCGAACGACGAAACCATCGCGATGAAGGAGCCCGACGGCCCGCCGCAGACGCTGCTGATGTACTTCAACCAGTCGCTGCGCGGCCTGACGCCGGGTGCGCCGGTCGATTTCCGCGGCGTGGTGATCGGCGAGGTCAAGTCGATCGGCGTGGAGTTCGACCGCGCCGCGCGCGAGTTCCGCATGCCGGTGCTGGTGCAGGTCTACCCCGACCGGCTGCGCCGCCGCGCCGGCGAGCGCGGCACCGAGTCGCGCCACTCGCAGCAGGAGCGCCTGCGCTTCCTGGCCGAGAAGGGACTGCGTGCGCAGCTGCGCAACGGCAACCTGCTGACCGGGCAGGTGTACGTGGCGCTCGACTTCTTCCCCAAGGCGCCGCCCGCGAAGATCGACCTCGAGAAGAACCCGATCGAGCTGCCCACCGTGCCCAACAGCCTGGAGGAGATCCAGTCGCAGGTGCAGGAGATCGCGGCCAAGCTCAACAAGGTGCCGTACGAGGAGATCGCGGCCGACCTGCGCACCACGCTGAACACGCTCAACAAGACGCTCGCCACGGCCGAGCAGACGGTGAGCCGTATCAACAACGACGTCACGCCCGAGCTCGCGGCCGCCATGAAGGACGTGCGCAAGACCGTCAACACCGCGGAGCGCACCCTGGCCGACGACTCGCCGCTGCAGCAGGACATGCGCCAGACGCTGCGCGAACTGACGCGCGCCGCGGGGTCGGTGCGGGTGCTGACCGACTACCTCGAACGCCATCCCGAGTCGCTGCTGCGCGGCAAACCGGACGACAAGAAATGATGAAGAACCGCCAACCACGCCAACCCTTCGCCGCGCGCGCCGCGCTGGCGGCCGCTGCCGCGCTGCTGGCGCTTGCGGGCTGCGCGAGCAAGTCCGACAGCTACTACACGCTCGCGAGCCCGGTGCCGGCCACCGAAGCGGCGGCATCGACGCTGGGCACCGCCGCGCCGATCTACCTCGAGCTGGCGCCGGTCGCCGTGCCCGAGCGGCTCGCGCGCCCGCAGATGGTGGTGGGGCGCTCGGCCGGCAGCGTGCAGGTCGACGTGCTTGAGCAGCACCGCTGGGCCTCGTCGTTCGAGAACGAACTGCGCGACGCGCTGGCGAGCGGCATCGCCGACCGGCTCGGCGCGGTCGACGTCACCAAGGGCGGCCGGCCCAATGCGCAACCCGTGTGGCGCATCGCGGTGCAGGTGCGGCGCTTCGACGCGGTGGACGGCGGGCGTGTCGATGCGGGCTTCAGCTGGACGCTGCGCCGCTCCGACGAGACGCGTTCGATGTCTTGCCAGTTCGAGCTGGGCGAGGCGGTTGCCGGTGGCATCGACGCGGTGGCGCAGGGCGCCCAACGCGTGACGGCGGCCGCCGCGGCGGCGATGGCGCGCAGCCTGAGCGCGGCGCGGGCGAACCCCACCGCCGCTGTATGCCCGACTTGAATCTTTCTCCCTCCCCTTCCGGGGGAGGGCAGGGGCGGGGGCACGCCGGCGGTCATCGCGGCACGGCGCCTGGTTGCAGGCACGCAGCCCCCATCCCAACCTTCCCCCAGAGGGGGAAGGCGTAAAACCGGAGGCCACTCATGGCCCAGATCGGCAAGCCGCCCTGCGACCACGCGCTGATCCTGCACGGCGCCGCTGCGCACGAAGGCGGCTGCCCCGAAGCCCCGAAACCCTGGGTGCTGGCCGCGGCCATCGTCGGCTCGAGCATGGCCTTCATCGACGGCACGGTCGTCAACGTCGCGCTGCCGGCGATCCAGGCCGACCTGCGCGCCACTGCGTTCCAGGCACAGTGGGTGGTCGAGTCCTACGCCTTGCTGCTGGCCGCGCTGTTGCTCGTGGGCGGCGCGCTGGGCGACCGGTTCGGGCGGCGCCGCGTGTTCGCGATCGGCGTCACGGTCTTCGCGCTCGCCTCGGTCGGCTGCGCGTTCGCGGGCAGCGTGCAGCAGCTCATCGCGGCACGCGCAGTGCAGGGCCTCGGCGGCGCCTTGCTGGTGCCGGGCAGCCTGGCGCTGATCAGCGCGGCCTATCCCGAGAAGGAACGCGGCCGGGCGATCGGCATCTGGTCGGGCTTCAGCGGCATCACGGCCGCCGCCGGCCCGGTGCTCGGCGGCTTCCTGGTCGACCATTTCTCATGGACCTGGGCTTTTCTCATCAACCTGCCGATGGCGCTGCTGGTGCTGTGGATTGCCTGGCGCCACGTGCCCGAGAGTCGCGGCGCCTCGGCCGGCGGCGGACTGGACATCGCGGGTGCGCTGCTCGCAACCGCCGCGCTCGGCGGCATCGTCTACGCCTTCATCGAGGCGCCGACGCGGCACTGGGATTCGCCCATGGTGCTGGCGGCGCTGGGCATCGGCCTGGCGGCGAGCGCGGGCTTCGTCGCGGTGGAGCGCAGCACGCGCACGCCGATGCTGCCGCTCGGCCTGCTGCGCAGCGGCAACTTCGGCGGCGCCAACCTGCTGACGCTGCTGCTCTATGCGGCGCTCGGCGGCGCGCTGTATTTCTTTCCGCTCAACCTGATCCAGGTGCAGGGCTACTCGGCCATGGCCGCGGGCGCGGCGCTGCTGCCGTTCATCCTCATCATGTTCGCGCTCTCGGGCTGGGCCGGGCAGCTCGTCGACCGCTTCGGCCCGCGCCTGCCGCTGGTGGCCGGCCCGGCCATCGCGGCGGTGGGATTTGCGCTGTTCGCGCTGCCCGGGGTGGGCGCGAGCTACTGGCAAGGCTTCTTTCCCGCCGTGGTGGTGCTGGGCCTGGGGATGACCGTGACCGTGGCGCCGCTCACGACCACGGTGATGAACGCGGTCGATCCCGGGCAGGCGGGCGTGGCCTCCGGGGTCAACAACGCCGTGTCGCGTGCGGCCGCGGTGCTGGCCATCGCTGTGTTCGGCGTGGTCATGGCCTGGGCCTTCGACGCGGCGTTGGCCGAGGGGCTGCGCGGCATCGGCGCCTCGCCCGAGGTTTCGGCCTTCCTCGAGGCCGAGCGCAGCAAGCTCGCGGGCGCCGCGTTGCCGCCCGGCCTCGACGCCGAGACCGCTGCCGCGGTCGAGCGGGTGGTGGCCGAAGCCTTCGTCACGGGCTTTCGCTGGGTGATGCTGCTGAGCGCCGGGCTTGCGGTGCTCAGCGCACTGAGTGCCTGGCGCATGATCGGCCGCGGCCATGGCGGCCCCGCTTGACAAGCGCGTGCTCGCTGTTGATACTGAACTCATTGGTTCATCAACAGAAACCCAGGAGATTCCCATGCAGAAGATCGTTCCCTGCCTCTGGTTCGACCGCAACGGCGAAGACGCGCTGAAGTTCTACAGCGCGATCTTTCCCAATTCGCGGGTCACCGAGACCCAGCTCTGGGGGGACGAAAACCCGAGCCTCAAGGGATCGCTGCTCACCGCGATGTTCGAGCTCGACGGGCAGGAGTTCATGGTGCTCAACGGCGGGCCGCAATACAAATTCACGCCAGCCATCTCGATGCTGGTGCGCTGCGAAACGCAGGAAGAGGTCGACAACTACTGGGAGCGGCTGCTCGAAGGCGGTGGCGCGCCGGTGCAATGCGGCTGGCTCACCGACCGCTTCGGCGTGTCGTGGCAGGTGGCGCCCACGGCCATCCTGCGCATGTTCAAGGACAAGGATCCGGCCAAAGCTGCGCGCGCGATGCAGGCAATGATGAAGATGGTCAAGCTCGACATCGCCGAAGTGCAGAAGGCCTTCGACGGCGCCTGATCCTGGCCGGTTGCGGCTACACCAGCCGCGCGATCGCCTTCTTGCGCCACACCAGCCGGTAGTAGGCCGTCTGCAGCAGTAGCATCGCGCCGAAGGTCACCGGGTACGCGTACCAGATGCCGTCGAGCCCGATACGGTGGCTCAGGAACCAGGCCACGGGCACTTCGAGCCCGAGCAGGCAGACGATCGAGATCAGCGTGGGCACCAGCACCGAGCCGCTCGCGCGCATGATGCCCGACAGCGCCGAGGCCATGCCGAAGATCACCAGGCTCCACAGCATGATGTGCAGCAGCGTCTGCGCGATCTCGATCACCGGGGCGCTCGTGATGAAGAAGCCCATGAGGTGGCGCGAGAACAAATAGCCCAGCAGCACCAGCCCGCCCGTGAGCACGAGGTTCATCAGCATCGCGGTCTTGGCGATGGCGCCGAGCCGGTCGGCCCGGCCCGCGCCGATGGCCTGCGCGCCGAGGATCGACGCGGTGATCGCGATCGAGATGGCCGGAAACTGCACGTAGGCGACCACCTGGTTGACCGCGCCGTAGGCCGCCGTCGCGTTCGAGCCGTGGCTGTTGACCAGCGCAAGCAGCACCACCTCGGCCAGCGCCACCACGATCATCTGCACGCCCGTGGGCACGCCGACCTTGAGCACCGCCTTGAGCAGCTTCGGATCGATTCGCATGCTCCGCAGGAAGGCCAGGTCGGGCGCAAGCGGGCTCTTCCGGCGGTGCAGGCGCCACCCCATCCAGAGCGTCGCGAGCACGAAGGCGAGCACGCTGGCCCAGGCCGCGCTGGCCACGCCGAGCTGCGGCAACCCGCCCCAGCCGCGGATCAGTGCCGGCGTGACGACCAGACCGGTGGCCGTCGAGATGATCAGCGTGAGCAGCGGCGTGATCGTGTCGCCGACGCCGCGCAGCATGGCGGTGGACAGCAGGAACACGAACAGCCCCGGCATCGCGATCAGCATGATGCGGGCATAGCTGGTGGCGTCGGCCAGCACGTCGGGCGGCGTGCCGAGCGCGGCCAGCATCGGCGTGGTGAAGGCGCCGCCGAAGACCGCGATCACCAGCCCCATCAGGATGCCTACGGTGAGCGTGGTGCCGGCCACGGCCTTGGCCCTGGCCGCGTCGCGCGCACCCCAGGCCTGGCCGATCAGCACCGAGGCGCCCGCGCCCAGGCCGATGACGAAAGCGATGAAGAAGAACATCACCGGGAAGAAGCTCGACACCGCGGCCAGCGCGCCCACGCCGATCATCTGGCCGATGTAGATGTTGTTGAGCGTGCCCGAGAGCGACTGCAGGATGTTGCTGAGCAGCATCGGCGCGAGGAAGAACAGGAAGGTCTTCCACAGCGCGCGCGGCGCACCGACGGGGGCCACCGGCGTGCCCTGCAGGCCGCTCGGGTTGGGTGGGGCGTTTTCGTTGTTCTCGTTCATTCTTGGGGCCAGCTCGCGCCGGCCAGTTCGTGCAGATGGGAGCGCAGGTCGTCCGGCCAGCCGGCGAGGTGTGCCTCGAAGCCGGCGCGGTCGCCCGCGAAGAGCGCGCGGGCGGCCTCCTCGAAACCGGGCAGGTTGCCCGCGAGGCCGGTCATCACGCCGTAGGCCGCCTCGCGTGCGGCGCGGGCGGCATCGCGCCCGGCATGCACGCGGCGCGCCTCGTCGACCAGCCGGCGCAGCGCGACCGAGGCGCCGCCGGGCTGGCGCGCGAGCCATTCCCACTGGCGCGGCAGCAGCGTGACCTCGCGCGCGACCACGCCGAGCTTCGGCCGGCCGACGCCGCGCGGCGGCCCGCCGGGCGAGGGCTCGGCTTCGCGCAGGTCGAGGTCGATCTGCATGCCGGTGTGGTCGTCGAACACGAGGCAGGCCGCAGCGTCGCTGCGCGCACGCAGCGCGGCGATCACCGTGGCACGCGAACCGCGCGCGATGCGCTCGAAGCCGTGGAAGGCGGTGAGGCTGGCGGGCGCAGCGGAAGAGGCGGCCGAAGGCGCGGGGGTCTTGGAAGTCATGGCAGCGAAGCGGTAATTTACCCGGGAACAATTTTGCCGACTGTGCTTTTCGCGCAGCGGCAGGAAGAACAGCGCGAGGGGCGCGGCTGGCATGGGGTGCCGGCGTCCGGTTCAGGGCTTGCGCCTGGCGGGGCCGTTGTAGCCCTGGGTGCCGTGGCAGTCGCATTCCTCGCACCACAGCGTGAACAGCGCCTCGAGTTCCGCCGCACGGTCGAACGCGGGGTCGTCCCGCTCCTTCACACGCGCGAGTTCTTCGAAGCGGAACGCGCCGGAACCGAGCGCGGTCCAGTCCTGCTGCAGCGCACGGTTCGGGTGCTTGCCCTGCGCGAGCTGGAAGCGCTGGCGGTTCATCATGCTGGCCAGGTCGAGGCTCGCGAGCACGAACACGCGGCCGCTCTCCAGGTTGCGGATGGCGAACACCCCGGCGGGGCGCACTGTTTCCTTGTATTGGCGCGTCAGCGCGCGCCGGGTGTCGTGTGAAAGCGTCGTCATGACGTAATTTTGCCCGGGTGAAATTAGTTGGTCAATATACCCGGGTAAAAATAAACCGCAACAGAGGCGCCGATGTCGCTATGGCAAACTTCCGCGCTTCATTCGACCAACGCGACCGGCACGGCCGTTCGCAGCGACAGGGACGCCACTCAGCAATGCAGAAAATCATTCGCCAGCTCGCCGCCGAGATCAAGGTGGGCGAGCATCAGGTGAAGGCCGCCGTCGAGCTGCTCGACGGGGGCGCCACGGTTCCATTCATCGCGCGCTACCGCAAGGAAGTGACCGACGGCCTCGACGACACCCAGTTGCGCGAGCTCGAGGCACGGCTCTCCTACCTGCGCGAGCTCGAGGACCGCCGCGCGGCGGTGATCAAGGCCATCGACGAGCAGGGCAAGCTCACGCCCGAGCTGCGCGCCGCGATCGAGTTCGCGCCGACCAAGCAGGAGCTCGAGGACCTGTACCTGCCGTTCAAGCAGAAGCGCCGCACCAAGGGCCAGATCGCGCGCGAGTTCGGCATCGAGCCGCTCGCCGACAAGCTGATGGCCGACCCGACGCTCGACCCCGCGGTCGAGGCCAAGGCCTTCCTGCAGCCCGCCACCACGCTCGACGACGGCAAGCCGGGCCCCGATTTCTCGACCGTGCCCGCGGTGCTCGACGGCGTGCGCGACATCCTCTCGGAGCGCTGGGCCGAGGACGCGGTGCTGGTGCAGCGCCTGCGCGAATGGCTCTGGAACGAAGGCCTGCTCAAGTCGAGCCTCATGGCCGGCAAGGACGAGAACAACCCCGAGGTCGCCAAGTTCCGCGACTACTTCGACTACGACGAGCCGATCGGGCGCGTGCCTTCGCACCGCGCGCTGGCGGTGTTCCGCGGCCGCTCGCTCGAGATCCTCGACGCCAAGCTGGCGCTGCCGGTCGAGCCCGAGCCGGGCAAGCCCAGCGTCGCCGAAGGCCGTATCGCGCTGCACCTGGGCTGGAGCCATGCCGGCCGTCCGGGGGACGACCTGATCCGCAAGTGCGTGGCCTGGGCCTGGCGCGTGAAGCTCGCGCTGTCGACCGAGCGCGACCTGTTCACGCGGCTGCGCGAAGAGGCCGAGAAGGTCGCGATCAAGGTGTTTGCCGACAACCTGCGTGACCTGCTGCTTGCCGCACCCGCCGGCCCGCGGGTGGTGATGGGCCTCGACCCCGGCATCCGCACCGGCGTGAAGGTGGCCGTGGTCGATGCCACCGGCAAGCTGGTCGAGACCGCGACCGTGTTCCCGCACGAACCGCGCAAGGACTGGGAAGGCTCGCTGCACACGCTCGGCAAGCTCTGCGCCAAGCACGGCGTGAACCTGATCGCGATCGGCAACGGCACGGCGAGCCGCGAGACCGACAAGCTCGCGGCCGACCTGATCAAGCTGATCGCCAAGATGGCCGCGCAGGCCGGCGCACCCGAGATGAAGGTCGAGAAGGTGGTGGTCAGCGAGGCCGGCGCTTCGGTGTATTCGGCCAGCGAGTTCGCCTCGCAGGAGATGCCCGACGTGGACGTGAGCCTGCGCGGCGCCGCCAGCATTGCGCGCCGCCTGCAGGATCCGCTGGCCGAGTTGGTGAAGATCGACCCCAAGAGCATCGGCGTGGGCCAGTACCAGCACGACGTGAACCAGAGCGAGCTCGCGCGCACGCTCCAGGCCGTGGTGGAAGACTGCGTGAACTCGGTCGGCGTGGACCTCAACACCGCGAGCGTGCCGCTCCTGAGCCGCGTCTCGGGCCTGTCGGCCAGCGTGGCCAAGGCCGTGGTGCGCTGGCGCGAGGCCAACGGTGCCTTCTCCACGCGCAAGCAGCTGCTCGACGTGACCGGCTTCGGCCCCAAGGCCTTCGAGCAGAGCGCGGGCTTCCTGCGCATCCGCGGCGGTGCCGACCCGCTCGACATCACCGGCGTGCACCCCGAGACCTATCCGCTCGTGGAGCAGATCATCGTCAAGACCGGCAAGCCCATCGCCGAGCTGATGGGCCGCGCCGACATGCTCAAGACCCTCAAGCCCGAGCTGTTCGCGAACGAGAAGTTCGGTGTCATCACCGTCAAGGACATCCTCGGCGAACTCGAGAAGCCCGGCCGCGACCCGCGGCCCGACTTCAAGGTGGCGCGCTTCAACGACGGCGTGGACGACATCGCCGACCTCGTCGAAGGCATGATCCTCGAAGGCACCGTGAGCAACGTGGCGCAGTTCGGTGCCTTCGTCGACCTGGGCGTGCACCAGGACGGGCTGGTGCATGTGAGCCAGCTGAGCCACAAGTTCGTCAACGACGCGCGCGAGGTGGTGAAGACCGGCGACATCGTCAAGGTCAAGGTCATGGAGGTGGACGTGGCGCGCAAGCGCATCGGCCTGTCGATGAAGCTCGACGCCGCGCCCGCGCGCCGCGACGGCCCGCGCGACAACCGCTTCGAAGGTGCGGGCCGCGGCCAGGGACCGCGCCGCGACAATTCGCCGCAGCCCGCGGGGCAGATGGCGAGTGCGTTCGCGAAGCTGCAAGGGCTGCGCCGGTCCTGAGAAGCCGAGCAGCCGCTTGCTTTTGCATGTCGGCACCCTCAGATTCGGAGTTCGTGCTGGCGCAGCCATCGGCGCGGGTTCACAACGAACGGAAAGGGAGAACGACATGTCCAACGACCCCGGCATACTGGATCGCCCGGCACCGGCGCTCGGCGTGCGCCAGTGGGTCGACGCATCGGGCCAGCCGCTCGACGGCTTCGACTGGACGCAGATCAAGGGCCGCTACAAGCTGATCTTCTGCTTCCAGCATGCCTGCCCGGGCTGCCACGTCAGGGGCTTTCCGACCTTGACGAAGATGATCGAGCGCTTCCGCGGCACCGGTCTCATCGGCTTTGCGGCCGTGCAGACCGTGTTCGAGGACTTCGAGGCCAACAGCCACGACAACATGCTGGCCGATCAGCGGCGCTATGCGCTGCCGATCGTCTTCGGGCATGACGCCGGCGACGGCGGTCCTGGCAGCACTTCTACGCTCATGCAGCGCTTCCGCAACGGCGGAACGCCGTGGTTCATCCTCATCGATCCGGACGGCGTGGTGGTCTTCAACAGCTTCCATCTCGACGTCGACTGGCTCGCGCGCATGCTCGAGAAGGCGGCGGCCCAGCCGGACACGCAGGGCGCCAGCGGCGGCAACTTCAACTGGGGCGATGTGGTGCGGCTGGTGCGCGACGGCAATCCACCCCCGCCGCGGCGGGTCGAACTCAGCGACGAAGCCTGGCGCGAGCGCCTGACGCCCGAGCAGTTCCGCGTCACGCGCGAGAAGGGCACGGAAAGGGCGCACAGCTCGGCGATGTGCACGCTGTTCGAGCCGGGGCTGTACCAATGCGTGTGCTGCGAAACGCCGTTGTTCGATTCAACGAGCAAGTTCAAGAGCAGCAGCGGCTGGCCGAGCTTCAGGCAGCCGGTGGCCGAAGGGGTGGTGGCCTACCACGCCGACAACAGCCATGGCATGCGGCGCATCGAGGCGACGTGCAATGTGTGCGATGCGCATCTCGGCCATGTGTTTCCCGATGGCCCGGAGCCCAGCGGCCTGCGCTATTGCATGAATGCGGTGGCGCTGGTGAAGAAATAAGCAGCTTCTGCTGCAAGGTCCGCGGCCGGGAAAGGCGGCCGCCGAGCCTTTCGGCTGGCGGCCGCGGCAAAGCCCTTACTTGGCTGCCGTCTCGCGGCGCGGCAGCTTCCAGTCGGGCCGCACGAAATGGCAGGTGTAGCCGTTCGGGAGACGTTCCAGGTAGTCCTGGTGCTCCGGTTCGGCTTCCCAGAACGGGCCGGCCGGCTCGACTTCGGTCACCACCTTGCCGGGCCACAGCCCCGACGCGTCGACGTCGGCGATGGTGTCGAGCGCCACCGCCTTCTGCTCGGGCGAGGTGAAATAGATCGCGGACCGGTACGACGAGCCGATGTCGTTGCCCTGGCGCATCTTGGTCGTCGGGTCATGGATCTGGAAGAAGAACTCGAGCAGCGTGCGATAGCTGGTCTGCGCCGGATCGAAGACTACCTCGATCGCCTCGGCGTGCGTGCCGTGGTTGCGGTAGGTCGCGTTGGGAACATCGCCGCCCGTGTAGCCCACGCGGGTGCTCACGACGCCGGGCATCTTGCGGATCAGGTCCTGCATGCCCCAAAAGCAGCCCCCTGCGAGGATGGCGGTTTCTGTCGAACTCATGATGTTGCTCCTTGGGTGTCCGGCGAACGCGACACAGGCGGCCGGAATAGGTCAGGTGATGATGGACAGGGACAATTCAAGCACAGGCCCTCATCGAGCGGCGGCCTCGAGGATCGTCTTCAGCTGCGCGGCGTCGGCGGCACGGGCAATCAGCCGTGTCGATTGGTAGGCGGCCGCGCCGCTTGCCAACTCTGGCAGCAGTTTGGTGAAGCGGTCGGCGGCGATGCCCGCATCTTTCACGGTCGTGGCCAGGCCGGTGCGCTTGGCGAACGCCTCGATCGCATGCGCGAGCTTGCGGGCGGCTTCGGGGTCTTGTGCGGTGGCCACGCCGAGCTGCGCGGCCAGTTCACCGAGCCGCGCGGCCGTGGCCTTGTCGCCCGCCAGGAACTCGATGGTCGCGGGCAGCGTGAGGGCATGGGCGGCGCCGTGCGGCACCCCCAGCTTCGACGAGTACATCGTGGTCATCGAATGCACGTTGCCCGAAAACAGGTTGGTGAACGCCACCGATGCGCCCCACAGGCCGGCCTGGACGCGCTCGCGCGCCGCGAGGTTGGACTGGTCGGCCATCAGCGCGGGCAGGTGGTCGTAGATCGCCTTCGCGCCCTGCAGGCACGCAGCCTTGGCCAGCGGCATGTCCACGTCGCGCGCGAAGCACTCGATGCAATGGGTCAGCGAGTCGAAGCCTTCCTGTGCCAGGTTCTCCGTCGTCACCGTCGTGACCAGCTGTGGATCGAGCACCAGGCGCGTGGGGAGCAGGGCCGCGTCGAGGTAGGCACCCACGGTGCCGTTCTCGAAACTGGCCAGCACATAGTGGCCGAACTCGCCGCCGAGCATGTAGGCCGCGGGAATGGCGACGTGAATCGCGCGGCGCGGACGCGCCACCGTCTTGCCGGCCTCGCGCTGCGCCTGGACGAAATCGGTGCCGAGCTTGCGCAGGTCGAACTGCGGGTTCTCGGCGCGCATCCAGATGATCTTGGCCGCGAAGTTGAGGAAGTTGCCGCCGAGCGACAGGTAGCAGTCATAGGGCTGCGCCGCGTTGATGCGTTCGGCCTGCGCGACGATGGCCTCGTACTTCGCGGCGGGGTCCACGACGTGCGTGTCGAACTGCAGCCCCGAGGCCTGCAGGCTTTGCTCGAGCGTGCCGAGCACGCCTTGCGTGCGGGTGCTTTCGTCGGCGATGAGGGCGATGCGCTGGATGCCCTCGTTGCGCAGGTGCTGCAGGGCCTCGCGATGGGCGCCCGATCCGAAGTAGACATGCTCGTGGAAGCGACTGAAACTGCTCATTCGTAAAACTCCTGGAGAGATTGGCTGTGCGCGGAATCGATCCGCCGTGTGGTCGGCCGGCCGACCGCTGCAAGCCATGATTGACCAGTCCGCCTGCGGGTGCGGCGAGACCCGGAAGATTTCGGATCGCTCCGTGACGCGGTTGCGTATCCGGAAAGTTAATTGCAAAGCCGGCGCCCCCTCACGCACGCATAAACAGAGAAATGTGTGTGCAGAATCGCGGGCTCCACCTCTTCGGTAAAACTGTTCATCAACGATTTGGAAATGAAGGCTCTGCGCATCTACGCCGGCCCCGCGGCCCGCAGGCACATCGCGCAGCACGGCCTGCGGCCGCAGGACGTGCACACCGTTCCCGGCGCGGCGGGCGGGCCCAAGGGCCTGGTGCTCGGGCCGCTCGACCGCTTCATCTTCGGGCGCTGGCTCGCGCAGTCGGACCAGCCGGTCGACCTGGTAGGCGCATCGATCGGCGCCTGGCGGCTCGCGACGGCCTGCCTGAACGATCCGCAAAGCGCCTTCGAGCGCTTCGAGCACGACTACGTGCGCCAGCAGTTCGAGATACCGCCGGGGCAGAAGCGGCTGCGGCCGGAGCAGCTCAGCGCGCGTTTCGCCGAGAGCCTGGCCGCGTTCTACGGCGGGCGCATCGGCGAGGTGCTCGGCCATCCGCGCTACCGGCTGCATGTGGTGACCTCGCGCGGGCGCCACATCCTCGGGCGCGAGGGCAGGGCGCGCACGCCCTTCGGCTACCTGGGCGCCTTTGCCACCAACAGCGTTTACCGCAAGGGCCTGGGCGCATGGCTGGAGCGCTGCGTGTTCTCCACGCCGGGTTCGGCGCTGCCCTTCGGCACGCGCGACTTCCGCACGCGCCAGCATGCGCTGAGCGAAGAGAACTTCAATCTGGTGCTGCAGGCCTCGTGCGCGATCCCGTTCCTGCTGGCCGCGGTGCACGACATCCCGGGCGCGCCGCGCGGCGCCTACTGGGACGGCGGCATCACCGACTACCACCTGCACCTCGACTACCAGCTGGCCGGCGAGGGCATCGTGCTGTATCCGCACTTCCAGCGCGCGGTGGTGCCGGGCTGGCTCGACAAGGGCCTGCGCTGGCGGCACCGGGCCACGGGCTTCCTCGACCGCATGGTGGTGCTCGCGCCCGACCCCGAATGGGTGCGCTCGCTGCCCAACGGCAAGCTGCCCGACCGCAAGGACTTCATCCGGTTCGCGCACGACACGCCGGCACGTGTGGCGGCGTGGCACCAGGCCACGCGCGAGGCCGAGCGGCTTTCGGACGAGTTCGAGGCCTGGCTCGACGCGGGTGCGGAACGCGCGCGCGACGTGCTGCCGCTCTGAGGAGAAAACCGCGCGCGCCGTGGAGGGCAAACCCTGACTTCGGCGCCGCGGTTGCGCTTCGAGAATGAATGTTCACTTCCGTCAGAGAAAGCCGCATTCATGTCCTCGACCCGCATCTCGCGCCGCCATTTCACGCTCGCTGCCGCAGCCGCCGCGAGCAGCAGCCTTGCACTTCCCGCCTTCGCCCAGTCTGCCTGGCCGAGCAAGCCGGTGCGCATCGTCGTGCCTTACACGCCGGGCGGCTTCACCGACCAGATGGCGCGGCTGGTGCAGGTGGGCCTGCAGGCCCGGCTCGGGCAACCCGTGCTGATCGACAACAAGCCCGGCGCCAACAGCCTGATCGGCGTCGACGCGGTGGCCAAGGCCGCGCCCGACGGCAGCACCTTCGGCGTGGTGATCGCGGCCTATGCGGCCAACACCACGCTGTACCCCAAGCTGCCCTACGACCCGCAGAAGGACCTCACGGGCGTGTCGCTCATGGGGGTGTCGCCGCTGCTCGCCGCGGTCAATATCGACGCGCCGTTCAAGACCGCGCGCGACCTGATCGCCTATGCGCGCGCCAACCCCGGCAAGGTGAGCTTCGGCTCGTCGGGCAACGGCTCGGCCGCGCACCTGACGACCGAGTTGTGGAAGTCGCTGACCCAGACCTACATGATCCACATCCCGTACCGCGGTTCCGCGCCCGCGCTCACCGACCTGATGGGCGGGCAGATCCAGCTCTTCTTCGATGCGCCCACGGGCCTGATCAACCAGGCCAAGGCCGGCAAGGTGCGCCTGATCGGCGTGGCGGGCGACAAGCGCCTGGCTGCCGCGCCCGAGGTGCCGACCTTCATCGAGCAGGGCTTCGCGGGTTTCACCGGCAGCACCTGGGCCGGCATGATCGCGCCCGCGGGCACGCCGCGCGAGATCGTCAAGCGCATGTCCGACGAGGTGGCGCGCATCATCAAGAGCGACGAAACGCGCGCCAGGCTCGACGCCATGGGCACCATTCCCGCGGGCAGCACGCCCGAGGAGTTCGACGCCTTCATCGCCGCCGAGACCACCAAGTGGGCCAAGGTGATCCGCAGCGCGGGCGTGAAGCTCGAGTGATGCGCCGCCGCGCTATGCGGCCAGCACCAGCACCTTGAACTGGCTCGGCACGATCCGCATGCCGACGATGTTGCAGCGGTTCTGCACCGACAGGCTCGTCATGCGCGTGCACGGCGTGCCCTTGAGCAGCACGGTGAAGGCGCCTGTGATGTGGCGCGAAGGGCCCATCACCGTCTGCGACACCACGCCCATGAGCACGCCCGCGTTGTCGCCGTTGGTGATCGGCGTGACCGTGGCCATGTTGTGCGCCGGGGTGCCGCCGTAGAGGATGTTCCAGGCGTTGGGAATGGCGGTCGGGCCGAGCGCGACGTTGGGGTAGGGGATCGGCAGCGCCGGCGGCGTCTTGCAGACGTCGGGGAAGGCGAGGTCCAGGCCCATCATCTGTGCATTGGCAAACATTGGTCGATGCTCCTTTTGGCGTCTGTGGGGTTCAGCCCATGTGGATCTGCTCGGCGTCGACCTTGACCAGCGCCTTGCTGCTGACCAGGGTGTTCTTCGCATGCAGGCGCATCGTCTCCGTCGCCTGCATGTCGATCTGGCCCGCGCGCACCTGCTCGACCTCTTCGGTCAGGCGGAAGCTGGAGCGCGTGAGCACGCTGAGCCGGTCGAGCACGGTCTCGAGCGTGCGCCCGACGAAGCGCGCGACCAGTGTGGTCACGCGCACCTCGGCGCCGCGGTAGTCCATCTCGCCGACCTCGAGCTGCGCATGCTGCGCGTGGAGGTTGAGCGAGGGCGAGGCGAGCTCGAGCCGCGTGCCGGCCTGCAGCGCGATGCCGCCGTTCTTCGCATGCAGCGTGAGGTCGCCGTCCACCACGAGTGCGGCGCGGGCCGGATCGGCCTGGGTGATGACCGCGATCAGATACACCTGCTCGCGCTGCGGCCCCGCCACCAGCACGGTGTCGCCGATGGCCGGCTGCAGCAGGCAGCTCGCGGCGCGCGTGCAGTGCCAGGGCTCGCCGCCGGTCTGCGGCACGACCGCATAGCGGCCGTCCGCGTGCAACCGAACCACGACGCCGAGGGCGCTGCCGGTCCAGCCGGCAGGCGCCGCGGGCAGCGGCTTGTGGAGCAAGGCGTGCATTTCGTGGCGACCGGGCTCGGCGGGAGCCGGCGCTGGTGCTTCGTGTCGAACAGCGCGATGCTTCATGGGATCGGATCCTCGGGGTTGTTGGACGGCGCCGGCAGCGGCCGGCCGAACGTGTCGCGGCCGGCGCGCTGCGGGCGCAGCCGCCGTGCGGCCGAGAAGCGCTCGGCCTCGAACAGCGCCGGGTCGCTGTCGAGCACGCCGAGGCGGTCGCTCCATCGCGTGCCGGCCTGCAGCGCGCGATGGGTCTGGGTGCGCTGGAACACAGCGCCGCGCATGTCGGCGTCGCCGAGGTCGGCATAGGCGAAGTCGGCATACACCAGATGGCTGCGCGCGAACGAGGTCCGCCGGCATTGCGCGCGGTGGAACACGCATTGCGCGAGCCGCGCATCCGACAGGTCGGCGTCGTCGAGCAGGGCATCGACCCAGAGGCTCTGGTCAAGCTGCGCGCCGCGCAGGTCGGCATGCCGCAGGTCGGCCTCGGGAAAGAGGCACTGCGGCGCGTGGGCGCCGGTGAGCACCGCGTGCGCCAATTTCGCGCCCTTGAAATTGCATTGGCTCAACTGCGCGCGGTCGAAATTGCAGCCGCGCAGGTCGGCATCGATGAACTGGCACAGGTGGAACGATTGCCCCGAGAAGTCCTGCCCCACCAAGTCGGCCTCGCTGAAGATGACGTTGTGGAAGCTGGCGCCCGCGAAGTGCGCGCCGCGCAGTTCGGCGCGGTAGTACACGGTGGTGTCCAGCGCCACTTCGGTGAAGCGCGTGTCGGCGAGCTTCGATTCGCCGAACACGGCCTTCGTGAGGTCCGCGTGGAGGAAGTCCGCTGCCTGGAGTTGGCTCTGGTGGAAGGTGGCGAGGCCGGCCGCGGCCTCGGCGAAATCGGCCTCGCGCAGGTCGCAGCCGCTGAAGGCGGCGCGGCCCATCGCGGCGCCGCGCAGGCGCGCGCCGGCCAGCGCGCACTGGTGGAAGGCCGCGCGCTGCAGGTCGGCGCCGTCGAGCACCGCCGCCTCGAACCGGCAGGCGTCGAAGGCCGACTCGACCAGGCGTGCGCCGCGCAGGCTGGCGCCCGAGAAGTCGCACTCGCGCAGTGCGCCGCCGCACAGGTCGAGGCCGTCGAAGTTCATGCCCTTGAAGTCCTGCCCCTGGATGTGTTCGCCGGTGCGGAGTTTCTGCGCCAGGCCCTCCGGCGTCATTGCACCGGATCCGCCGCGCGGCGCGGGAGGGTCTTGGCCTGTTCGAGGTAGGCGCCGCGGGTTTCGGTCACCGTGTCGATCACGGACTGCGACACGTCGGCGCGGAACAGGTTGGCGTCGCGCAGGTCGGTGCCGACGAAGCGGGATTTCTGCAGATGCGCATTCATGAGGTTGGCGCCGGAGAGCGAGGCATGCGTGAAGTCGGCGCGGATGAAGAGGCTGTCGGGCGCGTCGATCGCGCTCAGGTCGGCGCCGGTCAGCGTGCATGACGAGAGATCGCAGGTGTCGAGCGTGGCGGCGACGAAGCGCGCGCCATCGAGCGGCATCTCGCGCAGGCTGCAGTGCAGCAGCGTGGCGCCCTCGAAGTCGGCGTTGCGCAGGCTGCTGCTGCCGACGAAGCAGCTGGTGCGCAGCGTGGCCGCGCGGAACACCATGCCGGTGTCGCCCGGCGTGTGGGCCCAGGCGCAGGCTTCGAACGAAGCACCCGAAAAATCGAGGCGCTCGGCGTGGCACGCGATGAGCCCGAACTTGTGCAGCCGTGCTTCGCGGAAACTGCAATCGACGAGACGACTGCCTTCGAGCAGCGTGACGTAGTCGAACTGTGCCGCGTCGAAACGGCAGCCCTCGAAGTGCATGCCGAAGAGGTTCAGGTGCGAGAGCCGCGCGCCGCTGAAGTCGCAGTGGTCGAAGCGGGTCTTCTCCATGGTGGTCTCGTCGAGCGCCGCGCCGGCGAACGAGGTCTGCGCGCAGTGCGCGAGGCTCAGGTTGGCCTGACGCAGCACGCAGCCGGCGAGCGAGGCCCGCGCCAGGTCGGCGCGCACCAGCACGGCCTCGGTCGCATCGGCGCCGTCGAGCTGCGCGTCGCTGAGCTTTGCGCTCTCGAGCAAGGTGCGGCGCAGCGCCGCGCCGCGCAGGTCCATGCCCGCGAGATCGGCGCCCGTCAGGTCCATGCCCGAGAGGTCGCGCGTGGTGGCCATGATGCCGCGCACACGCTCGCGCAGCTCGGCGGCGCGGTCGCCCTCCAGCGCATCCGCCGCGGCCTGGTGCTGCGCGCCGAGCCGGTACATGTCGATCAGCCCGCGCCGCCCGCGTTCGGCCGCCTGCGCGAGTTCGTGCTGCTGCGCGGGCGGCATCTGCGGGCTGCGCGTGGCGGGCGCGATGCCGAGCATGCCCTTCATCACGCTTTGCGCATCGAAGGCCGGCGGGCCCTTGACCTGGGTGCGGCCGGCGTTCTCGACCATCTCGCCGGTGTCGAAGCCGACCTTGCGCGACTGCACCGCATTGGCCTTGCCGTGTTCGGCGAGTTCGCGCCGGGCCTCCTCGAGCCGGGTCGTCTGTTCGCGTTCGTAGGCCTTGGCCCGTTCGATGAACTCGGGCAGCTCGCTCAGCGTGGGCATCCGGGTGAAGGGCTCGGGCACCGGGCGCTCCCGGAAGTGGCGCGCCTTGTGGCCCGCGGCCATGCCGTGCCGTGCGATCTCCTCGCGCAGCAGGCGGGCGCGCGCCTGCATGTTGCGCATGAGCGGGGACTCATCCTCGTCTTCCTGCGCGGTACGGTCGATCCAGGGCCCGATGCATTCGGCGGGCAGCAGTTCCTCGTCGCGAAACGTGTAGAGCGCGCCCGTCTCGGGGTTGCTGCGGCGCTGCAGGGTTTCGAGGTAGTGCGCGAGCGGACGTGGCGGCTCGGCGGCCCGTTCGATCGCCGGCATGACGTGCGTGACGTCGGCGGCGTCGTCTTCCGCGATGTCGGTTTCGCCATGGAAGATCAGCGCGATCTGCTCGCGGTGCGGAAAGAACCAGGCGGTGGTGAGCCGCAGGTCGATCTCCTCGAAGCGTTCGGGTTCGGCAGCGCCGCCGACACCCGTCCGGCGCGCAATGAAGCCGCGCGCGCGCCAGTCGGGCAGCCGCCCGCGCTGCACCGGCTCGGCCGGATGCATGTTCAGGATCTGGTAGGGCGTGCCGCCGGCGATGCGGTCGGCCTGCGGCCAGCGCTGCGCGGGTGCGGCGGCGTTGAAGAGCCGCCAATCCATGTCTTCGGCAAAGCCGGGGAAGAGGTTCTCGCGCCAGTGTGCGCCGTAGTCGCTGCCGATCAGGCGCATGCGCGCGGGCCAGCTCACGTCGATGGCGCCGGGGCAGGCCGGTTCGACGGCGCGTCCGGGGTGGTCGATGCGGCGGTTCGGATGTTCCACGTTGGGCAGCCGGTGCACCTGCAGGCCCTGCACGTGCTCGGGTTGGTGCCCGATGCCCAGCGGGTTGTCGGCACAGGCGGGGCCGCCGAAGGCGCGCGTCCAGTCGAGCCGCATCGATTCGAAGGGCTGCGGCGCGCTCGCGCGGCCGTCGACCCAGTAGCGGTCGCCGAAAACCGCGAACTGCCGCACCAGCGCGCCCACCTGGAGCTCGACCGCGCAAGCGGTCTTGTCGGCCTGGTGGTGCGTGTAGGCATGCCCCGTGGCAAGGAACTCGGCGCAGGGCTTGGGCATGCCGAGGTCGATGGCGCCGGTCGGGCCGAGCTCCTCGGAGACCGTCTTCCAGAACTCGGTTTCGGGCAGCAGCACGGGCTTCTCGCCCATCGAGACCATGCCCATCACGGTGAGCGCGAGGCGCTGCCGGCCCGCGCGCAGGAAAGGCCGCGTGATGACGCTCAACCGCAGAGGCTTGACTGTTTTCACGCGGCGGCGCGGGGAATCTCGAGCGGTGTGCGCGAGCGGTCGATGGCCAGCACCGACGCATCGTTCGGGTCGCGCAGCAGGTGCACCGGCTTGCCGGGCACCGCGAACTGCGGCAGCAGGCTCTCGTCGATCAGCGTGCGCACGACAGCGGCGCGGTCGCCCGAAAACGCGTCGGCGTCGGCCACGCGCAGCGCCAGCTCGACCGCATACACGGTCTGCCCCTGCGAGCCGCCGCGCGAGAACTCGTTCTCGGAGCGCTTGAGCGACTCGACCACTGCCTCGGCGGGCACGCCGGTCCGGGCCAGGCGTTCCCAGGTCTTGGCCTCGGCCGAATAGATTCGGTTCTCGCGCGTTGCGACGATCGCCACCGAGGCCGCCACCACGAGCATCGATCCCATCAACACCGCGAAGACGATCCAGAGAAAAATTTCCATCGTTGCCGGTTCAGTCCATGCGTTCTCAGGCCACCAGCGTCAGCACCTTGAACTTCGCCGCCAGGCCGCCGGTGGCGATCAGCATGCCCTTGTTCGCGATCGACAGCCCTGTGGTACCGACCTTCAGCGACTTGTTCTTCAGCGAGAAGATGGCGACGTCGAGCTTGACGGTGGCGATCTGCGCGTTGAGCGCCGCGTAGTACTGCAGCCGCGCGCCCCACACGTCGAGCGACATGCCGACCAGGCTCAGCCGGAAACCCACGCCGCCCATGCGATGCAGCCGCCAGTCGCCGCTCGTGGCGTAGTTGTTGTTGTAGACGGTGGAGTTGTTGGTGTAGTTGTTGGTCGTGTTGTTGTAGGTCGTCGACGTGGTGTTGTAGACGTTGGTGTTGATGACGTGCTGCGTCGTGTTGTGGATGTGGTTGGTGGTGTTGAAGACCACGTCGGGCGAGGTGTGCACCGTGGGCCCGGTCACCACCGTGTTCGACGGGCCGTTGACCGTCACGTTGTTGATGGTGTTGATGGTGTCGTTGCGCCCGCCGCTCACGAAGCGGATCTCCTGGCCGTCGATGGTGCCGTTGAAGCCGCCCGAGATCGCCAGGTTCACGCCGCCGCTGATGGTGTCGTTGAGGCCGCCGCTGAGGGTGCGCGTCTTGCCGCCCGTGATGCTTTGCGTGACGCCGCCGCTCACCGTCTCGCTGAAGCCGCCGGCCACGTCGCGCGTGTCGCCGCCGGTGATGGTTTCCTTCGCGCCGGCGGTGATGTCGCGCGTTTCGCCGCTCAGGTAGGTGGACGACTCGTGGCCCTCGATGCGCGTGGTGCGCGTGCCACCGGTGGTGTGCGTCTCGTCGGCCTCGACCTCGACGTCGAGGTTGCGCTCGGCATGCAGCAGGATCTGCTCGGCGCCCGTGCGGTCCTCGAAGCGCAGCATGTTGGCCTGGTTGGCCGCGCCGCCGCTGCTGGAGCGCGTGAGGATGCCGCTGGCTGTGGCATTGGCGGGCAGCTCCCAGGGCGGCATCTGGTCGTTGTTGTAGACGCGGCCGGTGATGATCGGGCGGTCGGGCTCGCCGCCGATGAAATCGACGATCACTTCCTGGCCCACGCGCGGCATGTGCATGGTGCCGAAGTTGGCGCCGGCCCAGCTGCTCGACACCCGCACCCAGCACGAGCTGTTCTCGTCGGCCTGGCCGTAGCGGTCCCAGCGGAACTGCAGCTTGACGCGGCCGAAACGGTCGGTCCAGATCTCTTCGGGGCCGACGACGGTGGCGGTCTGCGGCCCGTTGGTGCGCGGTTTGGGCGTCTTGCGCGCGGGGCGGAAGGGCACGCTCGACGGCAGCACCGTGAAGTCGAACTGGCAGATCGATTCGGTGGTGCCGGTGGAATAGTCGGGCTCCTGCAGGTCGTAGCGCGTCTCGGTGACGAGGTATTCGCGGTTGTCGGATTCGCGCGGGCAGTGCGTCATCTCGAACAGGTAGCCCGGCGCCATGCCCACCACGTTGGTGTGGCCCGCGGCGAGTTCGTGCGCGCACTGCAGTTCCTGCAGCCGGATCCTGGCGTAGGTGTCGCCCTGCTGGTGTTCGCTGTAGCCGCCGAGCCATTCGTAGACTTCGTAGCTCGAATGGTCGTGGCCCTTCGGGTCCTGGCGCACGCTCTGCAGCGAGGCGCGCGACTTCCTGAAGTCGAAGTCGTCGAGCATCACGCGGCCCGCGGTGATCTGCTCGGCCACGCGCCACTGGTCGATGCAGGGCTCCATCGCATGCAGCACACGGTCGCGCGCGCGGTAGGCGATGCGCGGGTAGGCCGGCAGCTTGCCGTAGCTGCCGGTGTCGTCGGCCAGCACCAGCAGGTGGGTGTTGCGCGCATGCTCGAAGTGGTAGGCGATGCCTTCGTGCTCCATGAGACGGCTCACGAAAGCGAAATCGCTCTCCTGGTACTGCACGCAGTATTCCCACGGGCGGTAGTTGCCGGTGAGGCGCTTCTCGAACTCGAAGCCGTACTTGCCGAGCACCTCGTCGAGCACCTCGGGCACGCTCTTGTTCTGGAAGATGCGGCAGTCGGTGGTGCGCGTGAGGAACCAGAGCCAAGGCTGGACCAGCGCGCGGTACACGTAGTGGCGGCCGGTTTCGTTGGCACGGCCCACGAGCTCGAAGCGCACCACGATGCCGTTGAGGTGGCGCGGCGTGGCGCCGTCGGTGATTTCGATGGTGAGCGAGGTGCCGAGCAGCTTCTTCAAATCGAGGTTGAAGCTGGGGCTGACCATGTCGACCTCGAACTCGAACAACTGCGAGAGGCCTTCCCGTCCCCGCATCGCGCGGAACCTGAGCTGCTCGGCGGTCAGTGCGGTGTGGATCTGGACGGTGCGCGTCATTCGAAATTCCCTGGCTACCTGGGGCTGCTGCGGTTGCAGGCCTTCGGAAACAGTCTAGGGAATCGTTATGTCATCGGCATGACGTGCGGGCGCTGTTGTTCAGGGCGCGTGCCCAGGCCACCGGGTACTCCCTCCGCGAATGTCCCCCGC
>CAMLCW010000027.1 GCA_946478645.1 uncultured Variovorax sp. | reverse complement strand
CAGATGGCGCTGCAGGCCGGCGAAGAAGTCAACCGCCGCTATGCGCAGCAGATCCCGGTCCAGCGCATCGGCGAGCCGTCCGAAGTGGGCGCGGCGATCCGCTATCTCTGCAGCGAGGCGGCCGGCTTCACCAATGGCGCGGTCATCGACGTCAACGGCGGCTTCTTCATGAGCTGAGCCCGGTCTCGCACAGCAACGCCACAACCCAGGCAAGATCCATGACACACCACACGCGCCATCTCGGCAAACGCACATTCCTCTCGCGCTGCGCCGCGGCACTCCTCGTGGCCGGCGCACCCTGCGCCGCCTTCGCGGAAAGCGCGGAGAGCTTTCCCACGCGCGACCTCGCGCTGATCGTCAACTACGGCGCCGGCGGCAACACCGACGTGGCCGCGCGCGCGCTCGGCAACACGATGGAGCTCATCCTCAAGAAGCCCATCGTCATCCAGAACCGCGCCGGCGCGCAGGGCACGCTCGGGGTCTCGAACCTCGCGCGGCAGAAGGCCGACGGCTACACGCTCGGCGTGGTGACCTTCTCGACGATCGCGATCACGCCGCACCTGATCAAGGTCGACTACACGGTGGACGACTTCGACTTCATCGCGGGCGTCGCGCGCTATCGCTACGGCGTGGCGGTGCGCGCCGATTCGTCCTACCAGACCATGGCCGACCTCGTGACGGCCTCCAGGCAGGGCAAGGGCATCTTCTTCGGCGCGCCGTCGGCGCCCAACAACGTCGCCATGCACGAACTCGGCCGCAAGACCGGCGGCAAGTTCGAGGAGGTGAACTACAAGTCGGGTGCCGAAACGGTCGCCGCGCTGCTCGGCGGGCAGGTCGACGTGATCGTGCAGAACCCGTCGGACATCCTGCCGCACGTGAAGGCCGGCAAGATGCGCTTCCTTGCGAGCGCCAGCCCGATGCGCTGGAAGGAACTGCCCGAGGTGCCCACGCTCAAGGAACAGGGCTACGACGTCGAGATCGATTCCTGGATCGGCCTGGCCTATCCCAAGGGCGCGCCCAAGGCGATCCGCAGCAAGATGGAAGCGGTGGCGATGACGGCCACGTCGAGCGCCCAGGTCATGCGCGCGTTCGAAGCCGCGGGCGTCGACCCGGTCGCGCTCTCGGGCGCCGACTACCGCACGAAGCTGGTGGAAGGCCGCGAGGTGATGGGCGCAGCGCTCAAGGCGGCCAAGCTGCCGCGCGCGAACTAGGTTTTCTGCGCGAGCAGCGCCACCAGCTCCGGCACGTAGCGCTGCGCCCCGCCTTGCTCGACCGCACCCGCGTAGGTGCCGAGCACCGCATCGGCGATGGCGCGCGCCGCGTGGGCGCCGCCCGCCATCTCGGTGTAGTAGCCCAGGTCCTTCTGCGCATTGCTCATCGCGAACTTGAGCCCGCTCGGGTCGCCCGCCGTGATGAAGCCGCGCAGCCGCTCGAGCGCCACGCCGCCACCGCCGCCCTTGGCGAGCACGTCGACGAACACGTCCGGGTCGACACCCGCGCGTCGCGCGCAGGCGGCCGCTTCGGCGATCAGCGCCACGGCGCCGAGCGACACGTAGTTGTGCAGCAGCTTCATGCCATGGCCGGTGCCCACGGCGCCGGTGTGCACGATGTTCTCGGCAAAGCACGAGAGGATCGGGCGGCATTCGTCGAGCAACGCGGCGTCGCCGCCGACGAGCAGGTTCAGCCGACCCTCGGCAGCCTCCTTGGGGGTGCGCGTCATCGGCGCATCGAGAAAACGCCCGCCCGCGCGCTGCACCGCTTCGGCCACGCGCTCGGTCGAGCCCGGGATGGCGGTGGAACAGTCGATCACGACGGTGCCGGGCTTCAGGCCCTGCAGCAGGCCGCCCTCGCCGAGCACCACCGCCTCGACCTGCGGCGAGCCGGTGACGCAGACGATCAGCACCTCGGCGCCGCGCGCGAGTTCGACGGCGCTCGCCACACTCTTCGCGCCCGCGGCCTTGAGCGCATCGAGCGGCTGGTTGCCCGGATGCTCGAGCACGGTGAGCGCATGGCCGTGCTTCACGAGGTTGCTGGCGATGCCGTGGCCCATGAGGCCGATGCCGACCATGCCGATGGCCTTCTTCATCTTGTCATTCATTGCGGAGGATTCCTGTGTGCGTGCAGGCGCCGATTGTGATTCAGACGCGCCCGGCCGACGAGCCGCGCGCGAGCAGTTGCCCCGGCAGCAGCATCTGGCGCGCCGGGCCTTCGAAGCCGCGCAGGCGCTCGATCAGGCAGGTGGCGGCCGCACGGCCGATGGCATCGGTCGGCTGGGCCACGGTGGAGAGCCCGGGGCCGATCAGCGGCGCCCATTCGGTGTCGTCGAAGCCGACGAAGCCGAGTTCCTCGCCGAACTGCCAGCCCAGCCGCGCCATTGCCTGCGCCACGCGCAGCGTGACCACCGCATTGCCCGCGACCACCGCCGCGCGGCGCCCCTGGCCTGCGCGCCGGTGCAGCGCGCGCAGCGCCTCGTCGAGCCCTTCGTTGTCGCCCTCGACGCTCTCGAACACCTCGCCGGCCACGCGCGGCTCGTGCGCCGCCACGCAGGCGCCGAAGGCCGCGGTGCGCTCGCGCCGCGAACTCACGCCCTGCTGCGGCTCGGTCACGTAGAGCAGCTCGCGAAAACCGCCTTCGACCAGATGGCCGCAGGTGTTCTTCATGGCCCCGGCGTTGTCGAGCGAGACGAAGTCGGTGTGCATGCCGTCGTGGCGCCGGTCTACCAGTACCGCGGGCTTGCCGTGCAGCGTGACCGCATCGACCACGTTGCTGCCGCGGCCCAGCGTGTTGAGGATGTAGCCGTCGACCTGGTAGCCCGACAGCGCATGGATCGCCTCGCGCTCGCGTTCGCTCTCGTTGCCGAGGTTGAACAGCATCACGAGGTAGCCGGCGTCCTGGCAGGCCTTCTCGGCGCCGCGCAGCACGGCCACCGAGTACGGATTGGTGATGTCGGCCACGATGAGGCCGATGAGGCGCGAGCGCCCGTGGCTCAGCGCCTGCGCCATCGGGCTCGGCGTGTACGCCAGCTTGGCGATCGCGGCCTCCACGCGCGCGGCGATGTCGTTGCTCAGCAGGCGGTCGCGGTGATTGAGAAAGCGCGAGACGGTGGCCTTGGAGACGCCCGCAGCGGCGGCGACGTCGGCGATGGTGGCGCGGCCGGTGGACTTCATGGTCTTGCTCCTTCCCCCTCTGGGGGAAGGTTGGGATGGGGGCTGGCGGAGTGCTCGATGGATGCGCTGCTGACCCCCACCCCTGCCCTCCCCCGGAGGGGGAGGGAGAAGGACGTGGTCGCACTCATGCGGCGGCCGTGTCGTACGCCGCCGTCGGCTTCTCGCCGGCCAGCACCTGCAGCAGGTTCGTCGTTGCCAGTTCCGCCATCGCATGCCGCGTCTCGTGCGTGGCCGAGCCGATGTGCGGCAGCGGCGTCACGCGCGGATGGGTGCGCAGCGGCGAATCGGCGGGCAGCGGTTCCTTCGCGAACACGTCGAGCCCCGCGGCGCGCAGCGTGCCGTGGTCGAGCGCGTGCAGCAGCGCCGCTTCATTCACCGTGGCACCGCGGCCGCCGTTGATGAAGGCCGCCTGCGGCTTCATGCGCGCGAAGAACGCCGCATCGATCATGCCGCGCGTGGCGTCGGTCAGCGGCAGCATCGCAAGCACGATGTCCGAGCGCGCGAGCAGGTCGTCGAGCGGCGTGTGGGTGGCGCGGCCCTGCAGCTCGGGCGCCTGCGCGGCCAGGTCGACCGGCCGCCGTGAGTGGTAGAGCACCGGCATGCCGAAGCCGAGCGCGGCGCGCCGTGCCACGGCCTGGCCGATGCGGCCGAAGCCGAGGATGCCGAGCGTCTTGCCATGCACGTCGGTGCCGAACAGGTCGTCGCCGATGTTCTTCGTCCAGCGGCCTTCGCGCACGAGGTTCGAGAGCTCGACCACGCGGCGCTGCGTGGCCATGAGGATCGCGAAGACCGTGTCGGCCACGGTCTCGGTCAGCACGTCGGGCGTGTGGCACAGCACGATGCCGCGGCGGTGCAGCTCGGCGAGCGGATAGTTGTCGACGCCGACCGACACGCTCGAGATGACCTGGAGCTTCGGTGCCGCATCGAGCAGGGCCGCATCGACCGGATGGCTCGAGCCGATCAGCCCGTGCGCGCTGGCCAGCGCGGCCGCGAAGGCCTCGGGCTGCTTGCGCGGATCGGCCACGGTCACGTGGTGCGCGGCCGAAAGGCGCGCAAGCTGGTCTTCGGGAATCGCGCGGAAGACCAGCACGTTCTTCTTGTTGTCGGTGTTCGTTGTCATTTGGCTCAGAAGCCTCCGTGTTCGAGTTCGGCCCGCGTCGGCAGGCCTTCGGTGTCGCCCAGCACCTGCACCGCGCGCGCGCCGATCCAGGCGCCGCGGCGCACCGCCTCGGGCACGCTGCGGCCTTCGAGCAGCGCGCTCACCACGCCGACCGCAAAGCCATCGCCCGCACCCACGGTGTCGACCACTTCCTCGACTGGAAAGCCTTCGACGCGGCCGGTACCGGCCACGTCGCTGTCGTAGTAGGCGCCGTCGGCACCGAGCTTCACCACCACGAGCTTCGCGCCGCGCTCGCGGTAGAACCTGGCCACGGCCTCGGGTTCGCTGTGCCCCGTGAGCAGCAGCCCTTCCTCGATGCCGGGCAGCACCCAGTCGGCGCGCGAAGCGAGTTCGTTGATCCAGTGGCGCATGGTCTCGGTGGACGACCAGAGCGTCGGGCGCAGGTTGGTGTCGAACGAGATCGTGCGGCCGGCCGCGCGCATCACGTCCATCGACTTGAGCGCGGCCTGCAGGCTGGTCTCGGAAATCGCGGCGAAGACGCCGGTGGCGTGCAGGTGCCGCGCCGAGCGCAGCCAGGCCTCATCGACATCCTGCGGCCCCATGTGGCTCGCCGCCGAACCCTTGCGGTGGTACTCGACCGGCGGATCGCTGCCGTCGGTGACGCGGCCCTTGAACTGGAAACCGGTGCGCTGCGTGGCGTCGCAGATCACGTGCGAGCAGTCGATGCCCTCGGCCTGCATGGTCGCAAGCAGCGCGCGGCCCATCGAATCCGTGCCGAGCCGGCTGGCCCAGCCCACCTTGAGCCCGAGCCGCGACAGGCCGATGGCCACGTTGGTCTCGGCGCCCGCGGTGCGCTTGTGGAAGGCCTGCGCATGTTCGATGGGGCCGGGCCGGTCGGCCACGAGCAGCAGCATGGCTTCGCCGAACAGCGCGACATCGAAAGTGGTGGCATCTGGCATGGCGGTCGTGGCTTTTGTCTGTTCTACGCGCGCGCGGCGCGAATGAAATCGATCTGCGTGCGGGTGACGGCCAACAGGTCGTCGCCCACCAGAGGGTATTCGATGGCATGCGGCACGTGGGCCGGCAATTCGCGCAATACCGCACGCCATGGTGCTGCGGATTCACCCATCGGCACCGCAACCCATTTGTGCGCGAGCCGCTGCGCGCCCTTGCAGTGCACATAGCGCACGCGGTGGCCGAGCGCCTTTGCCGCCTGCAGCGGACATTCGCCGAGCCAATGCCAGTTGCCCATGTCGAAGGTCATGCCGAGCGGCAGGCCCGCACTGTCGGCCGCCTCGAAGAACGCCTGCAGCGCAGGCAAGGTGCCGGCGCGCTCGGTCTGGTCGTTCTCGATCAGCAGTTCGATGCCGGTGTCGGCGAGCAGCGCGTCGAGCTCCCGCAGCGAGCCCTGCGACGACGCCACCCGGAAACCGCCGATCGCCATCTTGAGCCGCTTCGCGCCGAGGCGCGTGGCCGATGAGATGCCGCGCAGCAGCGCGTCGCCGTCGAGCGCACCGCTCTCGGCCCAGAGGCCCTCGGGGCTCGAGAACACAGAGGCGAGCCCGCGCAGCGCGGGCAGTTCGGCTTCGGCATCGCGCAGCATCTCGCCGCGCACCTCGACCGAATCGGCACCCGCCGCGCGCGCCAGTTGCGAACACCAGAGCTGGCCGTGCCGGCCCACCTCGGCCGCCCCGAAGGACGAGAGGGAAATCAGGACCTCGAACGACATTCAGTGCTGTGCCTGGTGGGAGCTGAGGATCTGCCCGAGGAACTGGCGGGTCTTCTCGTGCTGCGGGTTGCCGAAGAACTGCTCGGGCGGCGCCTGCTCGACGATCTTGCCATCGGCCATGAAGATCACGCGGTCGGCCACGCTGCGCGCAAAGCCCATTTCGTGCGTCACGCACAGCATGGTCATGCCGTCTTCGGCCAGGCCGATCATGGTGTCGAGCACTTCCTTGACCATTTCGGGGTCGAGCGCCGAGGTGGGCTCGTCGAACAGCATGATCTTGGGCGTCATGCACAGCGCGCGCGCGATCGCCACGCGCTGCTGCTGTCCGCCCGACAGCTGGCTGGGGTACTTGCTCGCCTGCTCGGGGATGCGCACACGCGTGAGGTACTTCATCGCCACCTGTTCGGCCTGGGCCTTGGACATGCCGCGCGAGCGCATCGGCGCGAGCGTGCAGTTCTCGAGGATGGTGAGGTGCGGGAACAGGTTGAACTGCTGGAACACCATGCCCACTTCGGCACGCACCGCGTCGACGTTCTTGCCGCCCGCAGTCAGGTCGATGCCGTCGACCACGATGCGGCCCTTCTGCACCGTCTCGAGGCGGTTGATGCAGCGGATCAGCGTCGACTTGCCCGAACCCGAAGGCCCGCAGATCACGATGCGCTCGCCCTGGCGCACGTCGAGGTCGATGCCGGTCAGCACCTGGAAGTCGCCGTACCACTTGTTGACGGCTTCCATGCGGATGATGGGATCGGTCATCGGTGTGTTTGCTGTTGAAGGTTCATGAAATCGGACTTGGCCGAACGCAGAAGTCGCGAAGGTTTCGCAGAGGTCGCAAAAGGAGAAACAAAAATGGATGCTCCCTTCTGCGACTTCTGCGTAGCTTTTGTCTTCCTTCTGCGTTCTGACCCCGCGTTTACTGCATCTTCGGCAGATCGGCCTGCAGCCACTTCTGGTAGAGCTTGTTGAGCTCGCCGTTGGCGGTGTTCTTCTGCACGAACTCGTTCACCGCCTTGGTCAGCTCGGGCTGGCCCGGGCGCATCGCAATGCCCATCGACTGCTGCACCAGCGTGAACTTGTTCTCGTAGGTGCCGGCGGGCACGCGCTTGGCGATCTGCGCAGCCACGGTCACCGAGCAGCCGATGGCATCGACCTGGCCCGACATCAGTGCCTGCATGGCCGAGGCGTCGTCGTCGAAGCGGCGGATCTCGGTGCCCTCGGGCGCGGCCTTGGTCACGGCCACGTCCTGGGTCGAGGCACGGGCCACGCCCACGCGCAGGCCCTTCAAGTCGGCGGCCGACTTGATCGGGGTCTTGCTCGCGCCGTACAGCACGATGGTGGCGGCCGCATAGGGCTGCGAGAACTGCACCTGTTTGGCGCGCTCGGGCGTGACGGCCAGCGAAGCCACCAGCAGGTCGACCTTGTTGGTCAGCAGGAACGGAATGCGGTTCGGTCCGGTCACCGGCACGATGTTGGCCTTGACGCCCCAGTCCTTGGCGAGCAGCTTCGCCACGTCGGCGTCGTAGCCGTCGGGCTGGTTCTGCGCGTTGGTGGTGCCGTAGGGCGGAAAGTCGACCAGCATGCCGATGGTGATCTCGCCCTTCTTCTTGATGTCGGCCACGGTCTGGGCCGAGGCGAAGGGGGCGAACACGGTGAGCGCGGCGCCGAGGCCGAGGGCTGCGAGCGCGATGCGGCGGGTGGGGGTACGGGTCATGGGATTTGTCTCCTGAAAAAGAAGGGAACCGACGAAAAGAAACGAAACCTGGAAGCGCCCGGCGAGCGGTCAGCGCGCCAAAGCCCGCGCGCGTTTGCGCTCCATGTGGCCGGCGAGCAGCGACAGCGGCCAGCAGATCGCGAAGTAGATGCAGGCCACCACCGAGAACACGAAGAGCGGCTGGAAGGTGGCGTTGTTGACGATCTGCCCGGCGCGCGTGACCTCGACGAAGCCGATGATGGCCGCGAGCGAGGTGCCCTTGATGATCTGCACCAGGTAGCCCACCGTGGGCGCGAGTGCGATCTTGAAGGCCTGCGGCAGCACCACGTCGCGCATGCGGTCGCGCCAGCGCAGGCTCAGCGCTTCGGCGGCCTCCCACTGGCCGCGCGGCACGGCCTCGATGCAGCCGCGCCAGATCTCGCCGAGGAATGCCGCGCTGTTGAGGATCAGCGCCACGCCCGCGGCCACCCACGGGTTGATGTCGAGGCCGAGCACCGGCGCGCCGAAGAACACCAGGAACAGCTGCAGCAGCAGCGGCGTGCCCTGGAAGATCTGGATGAAGGTGGTCGAGATGCCGCGCGCCCAGCGCGAGCCCGATGTGCGCGCGAGCGCGATCGCCAGCCCCAGGATCGCGCCGCCCACGAACGCGATCGCCGAGAGCGCCAGCGTCCACTTGGCCGCTTCGAGGATGAAAAGGAATTCGGGATAACCGAAGGTACGCATGATGGCTTCTTCCTGTCGGCCTACCGGCGGTCCGGGTAGTTGAGCGTGCGCTTGTAGACCAGCTTGAAGAGCGCCGAGAACGCCAGCGCGAGCGCCAGGTAGATGGCGGCCACGACGATGTAGATCTCGAAGCTGCGGAAGGTCTGCGACTGCAGGTTGGCGGCCACCGAAGTCAGGTCGTCGGCCGAGATCACCGACACCACGGCCGAGCTCAGCATCAGCAGGATGAACTGGCTCGTGAGCGCCGGATAGATCGCCTTGAGCGCGGGCTTGATGATCACGAAGCGGAAGATCTCCCAAGGCTTGAGGTTGAGCGCCCTGCCCGCCTCGATCTGCCCCTTGGGAATCGACTCGATGCCCGCGCGGATGATCTCGGTCGCGTAGGCGCCCAGGTTCACCACCATGGCCACCAGCGCGGCCGTCTGTGGCGACCAGCGCAGCCCGATGGCGGGCAGCGCGAAGAAGAAGAAGAACAGCTGCACGAGGAACGGCGTGTTGCGGATCACCTCGATGTAGGCATTGATGATGAAGCGCAGCCAGCCCGGGCCCGAGGTCTTGCCCCAGGCGCAGAAGATGGCGACCACCAGGCCCAGCAGCGTGGCCGAGAGCGAGAGCTGGACCGTGATCCAGGTGCCCTTCAGCAGCAACGGCCAGGCGGCGAAGACGGCGTCGAATTGGAATTGGTAATTCATGTCGGCGGCGGTGCACGTGGAACGTGCGGGGGCCTCGAAAGCGATGCCGGCAGCTTATCTGAAACCGGTTTCAGTTCATGTAAGGGATTTCCCGTACATCGCGCGCGGTGCGCATTCCACGTGGGCTTTCTTCACATCGCGCCACACCGCGGCCCGGCTGTCGTATGCTTCCGCCTCGGCGATTGCACACAATTTGTAGACAAATAATATGAAATCCTCGGTCGCAACCAAGTCCACGGCGCGAGCGCCGGCGAAGAAGCCCGGCACCACCCGAAAGACGACGTCGCGCGCAACTGCTGCCGCCACGCGCGCCAAGCCGCCCAAGGATGCCGCGGCCGCCGGTGCGCCCCACACGGATTCGCCGAAGAACCTCACCGACCGGGCCCATGACGTGGTGCGCCGCCTGATTCTGCAGCGCGAACTCAGCGGCGGGGAAGTGCTGATCGAAGGCCGGCTGGCCGAGCGCCTGCAGATGTCGCGCACGCCGCTGCGCGAGGCGCTGCTGCGGCTCGAGGGCGAGGGCCTGCTGGTGCGCGCCAACGCGCGCTCGTATGCGGTGCGACGCATCACCGCCTCGCACTACTTCCAGTGCCTGCAGGTGCGCGAGCGCCTGGAGTCGCAGGCGGTGGCGCTCGCGATCGGACGCGTGCCGCCGAAGGACATCGACGCGCTGCGCTCGGCGATCGTGTCGCTCGAGCCCGACCGCCAGGGCACGGGCCACTGGCAGGCCGACGACCAGATCCACGGGCTGTTCGCGCGCGCCTCGGGCAACGAGATGCTCGCGGAAACCATCGCCCACCTGCGCGTGCTGTGCCGCCTGTTCGAGGTGGTCGACCCGTTCAACCGCATCGAGGAAGACCGGGTCGAACACCTCGCGATCCTCGACGCCTACATGGCGGGCGACCCGAAGGCGGCCGAGGACGCGGTGGTGGCGCACCTGCGCAACCTCGCGCGCTACACGCTGTCGCGGCTGAGCAATGGGCTCGTGATCTGAGAAGTCGTGAACGAGACGGCGGCGCTCAGTGCCGCAGGATCTTGCCCACGAACTCGCGCGTGCGCGCCTCGCGCGGATCGTCGAAGATCTGCTGCGGCGTGCCGGCCTCGACCACCTGGCCGCCGTCCATGAACACCACCTTGCTCGACACCTCGCGCACGAAGCCCATCTCGTGCGAGACGATGAACATCGTCATGCCTTCGGCCGCGAGCAGGCGCACGGTGTCGAGCACCTCGTTGACGAGCTCGGGGTCGAGCGCGGCCGTCACCTCGTCGAGCAGCACGATGTCGGGCTGCAGCGCCAGCGCGCGCGCGATCGCCACGCGCTGCTGCTGGCCGCCCGAGAGTTGGTCGGGGTACGACTTGAGCTTCTCGCCGAGGCCGACCTTCTCGAGCAGGCTGATGGCGTAGTCTTCGACCTGCTTGCGCGGCCTGCCCTTCACCTTGACCGGCGCCACGGTCACGTTGTCGAGCACGGTCATGTTCTGGAACAGGTTGTACTGCTGGAACACGATGGCCATGCGCGAGCGGATGCGCTTGAGCTGCGCGCGGTCGCGATGGTCGAGCACCTCGCCGTCGATGCGCACCCTGCCGCCGATGGGCGGCAGCAGGCCCACGAGCACCCGCAGCAAGGTGCTCTTGCCCGAGCCCGAGGGGCCGATGAGGCTGACGATCTCGCCTTTCTCGACGCTGAGGTTGACGCTTTCGAGCACCGTGTGGGCGCCGTAGTTGGCCTTCAGGTCAACGATTTCGAGCAGGGGCAAGTTTTCTCTCCAGGTATTGGCCGAACCGCGAGAGCGGATAGGACAGCATGAAATAAAGGACCAGGACCGTGCCGTAGACCAGCGCGGCCGAGAAGCCCTTGTTGTTCATCGTCTTGCCGGCGAAGGCCAGCTCCACCACGCCGATCTGCGATGCGAGCGCGGTGTCCTTGATGAACAGCACGAAGAAGCCGAACACCGGCGGCAGGATGATCTTCCACGCCTGCGGCACGATCACCATGCGCAGCGTCTGCAGGTAGCCGAAGTTCATCGTGACGGCCGCGTCCCACTGGTTCTGGTGCACCGACTCGAGGCCGCTGCGCACGATCTCGGCGATGTACGCGGTGGCGATCAGGCAGACGCTGATGAGTGCCACCGAGAACATGGAGAGGTCGGCGTTCAGCCCCTGGAAGATGAAGAACACCAGCATCAGCGTGACCAGGAACGGAATGCGGCGGAACAGCTCGATGAAGAGCTGCGCCGCCAGCCGCAGCGGCCCGAGCGAGCGCAGCGTGCTCAACCGCACCGCCGCCAGGCCGAAGCCCGCCGTGAAGCCCACCACGCAGCCGATGGCCGAGAGCGCGAAGGTCGCGCCCAGTGCCTTGGCGAAGAACAGCAGGTTGTAGTAGCTGAAGAAGCGCGGCAGCTCCTCAACGATCTGGTCCCACATCAGAACCACCTCATCTTGGCGCGGAACACGCGGCGTCCGACGAAGGCGAGCGACAGCGTGGCGATCAGCGTGATCACGATGTACAGGCCCGCGGCCACGGTGAACACCTCGATCGAGCGGAAGGTCTCGGAGTTGATGTTGTAGGCGCGCCCGGTGAGCTCTTCCACACCGAACACCGCGGCCATCGAGGTGCCGAGCGTCATGAGGATGTACTGGTTGGACAGCGGCGGGAAAAGCACGCGCACGATGTGCGGCAGGATCACGTAGCGAATGGTCTGCATGCGCGAGAAGCCCAGCGTTTCGGCCGCCTCGAGTTCGGGCAGGCGCACCGATTCGAAGCCCGCGCGCTGTATTTCGGTGAGGTATGCACCGGCATTGAGCGTCATGCCGATGAGCACCGCCTGATACGGCGACAGCAGGATGCCCGCATCGGGCAGCGCGAAGAAGATGAAGAAGATCTGGATCAGCTGCGGCGTGTTGGTGAAGAACACGACGTAGGCGCCGACCGCGCGCCGGGCCCAGCCGGGTCCGTAGGCGCGCACCGATGCGCCGCCCAGGCCGATGAGCATGCCGAAGGCGAACGCGAGGAACGCGATCTGCAGGCTCAGCCAGGCGCCGCCCACCAGATAGGGCAGACGCTCCAGGATCGGGGCGAAGTCGAACTGCATGCCTTACTTGTAGGTCGGCGCGGTCCGCGGGTCGTGCAGCATCGGGCCGCCGAACCACTTCTTCCAGCGCTCGTCGACGTAGCCGTTGCGGTGCAGTTCCTTGATGGCGCCGTTGAGCTTTTCGCGCAGCGCGTCGTTGCCCTTCTGGACGCCGATGGCGCAGAAGTAGACCTCGATCGGCGCGTCGACGATGCGCCAGTCGATCTTGTGCCTGGACGTGTGCTCGGTCATGAAGTCCATCACGTCGATCATCGCGTCGGCACGGCCCTGCGCAATGGCGCGCACCGCGTCGGGATAGTTGTCGAGCAGCAGCAGCTGCGCCTTGGGCAGCTTCTCCTGCACCAGCTTCACCGGCGTGGCGCCGCGCACCTCGACCAGCTTGACCGAGGGATCGTTGAGTTCCATCCAGTCCTTGTAGGGCTTGGACTTGGTGGTCAGCACGCCCAGCACCTCGGTGTGCAGCGGCACGGTGAAGTCGATCACCTTCTGGCGTTCGGGCGTGATGGTCATCGCGCCGAGCACGCCGTCGATCTTGCCGCTGCTCACGAAGGGAATGCGGTCGGGCGAGCCGACCTTGACGATCTCGGTCTTCACGCCGAGCAGTTCGCCGATCTTGCGTGCGACCTCGACGTCGAAGCCGTCGATCTCGTTCTTGTCGTTGAAGAGGCCCAGCGGCGGCAGCGTGGGATTGACGCCGAAGACGATCTTCTTGCTCGCGACGATCTCCTCGAGCGTGCGCGCCCACGTGAGGGCAGGCAGGCCCAGCAGCGCGGAGCCCGCGGCGAGCGAGCCGGCCATGAGCAGGCCGCGGCGCACGGCGTTCGTTGTTTGCTTCATCAAAAAATCTCCTGAAGGTTGCATGGGACCCGATCGCGGAATGCGGGCCGGGCACGAGGAAAGCGAACGCAAGACCGATGCCAGAACGCAGAATGTCTTCAAACTATATGACAACAATATATGCAATGTATACAATAAAAACCCTGAGGTCCAGCGCACAGGTAAGCGGCGGTGCCTCCAGCCCGGCGGAACACGGTTTTTTCGTTCCACATCCTTTACTTCCATGAGCGATCCTTCTGGTTCTTCGAATGCAAGACTGCTGCGCAGCGACCGCGCGGTGCGGCGCGGGCCAGCGGTGCGCTTTCTTGCCGATGGCGCCGCCTTCGATGCCTTCGAGGGCGAGAGCGTGGCCGCGGCGCTGCTCGCGGCCGGCTGTCGCGAGCTCCGCCGCAGCCCGCGTGCGGATGCACCGCGCGGCATGTTCTGCCTCATGGGTTCGTGCCAGGAATGCCTGGTCTGGGTCGGTTCGCGCAAGCTGCCGTCCTGCCAGGTGCCGGTGGCCGAAGGCCTGGTGGTGGAGTCGCTGGGGTTCCGGGAGCGTCGCCTTGGCGGATGACAAGCTGCCTTCCACGGTGGACCTGCTGGTATTGGGTGCCGGCCCGGCCGGCTCGCGCGCGGCGCTGCGCGCGCAGGCCTGCGGCCTTCGCGTGCTGCTGGTCGACGAGAACCCCGATGCCGGCGGCCAGGTCTGGCGGCCGCTGCCCCAAGGCTTCTCGCGCGTGCCGGGCGTGGTGCCCACGCCGGAAGCGCGCGACGGCGACGCGCTGCGGGCCGAACTGCGCGCAGCGGGCGTGCCCTGCCTGTTCGGCCACAAGGCCTGGAACATCGGCACCAGCCTTCGCACCGACCTGGTCGGCCCCGACGGCGTGCGGAGCATCCAGCCGCGCGCACTGCTCGCGGCCACCGGCACCACCGAGCGCGTGGTGCCCTTCCCCGGCTGGACGCTGCCCGGCGTGATCGGCCTGGCCGCAGCCACGATCCTGCTGAAGTCGCAGCACATGCTGCCCGGTCGGCGAACGCTGGTGGCCGGCAGCGGCCCGCTGCTGCTCGCGGTGGCCGCGGGCATCCTCAAGGCGGGCGGCGAGGTGGCCGCCGTGGTCGACCTTGCGGGACGCGGCGAATGGCTGCGCGCCCTGCCCTCGCTGTACGGCCGGCCCGATCTGCTCTGGCAGGGCACGAAATGGCAGTTGCAGCTGCGCGCCGCGGGTGTGCCGCTGCTCTACCGCCACGGCATCGAGGCCGTCGAGGTGGCGGATGAAGCAGCGGGCACGTTCAAGGTGCGCACCGCGGCCGTCGACGCCAGCGGACGCCGCCTCGCGGGCGCCGCGGCGGTGCGCGTCTTCGAGGCCGACGCGGTGGCCGTGGGCCACGGCCTGGTGCCCGGCACCGACATCACCCGGCTGCTGCGTGCACGCCACCGCCATGCCGCGGCGCGCGGCGGCTGGATCGCCGAGGCCGACGCGGCCGGCCGCACCTCGGTGCCGGGGCTGTACGTGGCCGGCGACGGCGCGGGCATTTCGGGCGCCGCGGCCGCGGGCTTCCACGGTGAACTCGCGGCACTGGCCTGCGCGCAGGACCTCGGCCTGATCGACGCCGAGGCCTGCGCGGCAGCCAGCAGCACCCTGCAGGCGCAATGGCGCGGACCCGCGCGCTTCGGCCAGGCGATGGCGCGGCTGATGGCGCTGCGCGAAGGCGCGGTCGCCGACATCGCGCCCGACACGGTGGTCTGCCGCTGCGAGGACGTGACGCGCGCCGAGATCGATGCCGCCGCGCGCGAAGGCGCACGCGACATGAACCAGCTCAAGGCCTGGACCCGCTGCGGCATGGGCCCTTGCCAGGGCCGCACCTGCGGCGACGTGGCGGGCCAGCTGCTCGCGGCGCACGTCGGCAGCCGCGAGGCCGCGGGCTGCTTCACCGCGCGCGCGCCGCTGCGGCCCGTGTCGCTGGCCGAGGTGGCCGGCGACTACACCTACGCCGACATCCCGATCCCGAAGGCGGCACCGCTGTGACCCACGCCACATCCAACAAGCACTACGACGCGGTCGTGATCGGCGGCGGCGTGATGGGCTGCGCCACCGCGCTGCACCTGGCCGCGGGCGGCATGCGCTGCGCCATCGTCGACCGCAGCGGGTTGTGCCGCGAGGCGTCGGGCGTGAATGCCGGCACGCTCACCTTGCACATGACCCGTGCGGCCCTCGTTCCCTACGCCATGCGCGCCTGGCAGATGTGGATGGACGCCGAGAAATGGCTCGGCATGGGTGTGCTCGCGACCCATGTGCCGGGCTTCACGCTCGCCTTCACCGAGGGCGAATGCGAACTCGTCGAGGCCCGCGCGAAGGCTCGCCGCGCCTATGGCGCGCCCATCGAGGTCATCGGCCCCGAGCGCGCGCGCCAGATCGAACCGGGCCTTCATCCCGGGCTGCTGAAAGCGGGCTACTGCGAGATCGACGGTTTCGCGAGCGCCTACCTGACCGGCCGCGCCTTTCGCCACGCGCTGCAAAACGCCGGCGTCGACGTGCTGGAGCATGCGCCCGTCGAAGGCATCGACAGCGGCGATGCGGGCCACACGGTGCGCTTTGCGAAAGGCGGTCCTGCGCCCCTGACCGCGCGCCGCGTGGTGCTGGCCGGCGGCGTCTGGATCGAGCCGATGCTCGGCTGGCTCGGGGTGCACATCCCCATCAAGGTGCTGATCAACCAGCTGATCGTCACCGAGCGCATCCGGCCCGTGATGCGCACCGTGCTCAGCGTGGCCAACGGCCTGCTCTCGCTCAAGCAGTTCGCCAACGGCACGGTGCTCATCGGCGGCGGCTGGCAGGGCATCGGCGACCGCGAGCGCGGCGGCGTGGAGGCCCGGCCCGAGAACCTCGTGGGCAACATGCGGCTCGCCGCCTACGCCGTGCCCGCGCTGGCCGAGGCCCGCATCGCGCGCATCTGGCTCGGCCTCGAGGCCGAGACGGCCGACGCGATGCCCATCATCGGCGAGGTGCCCGGCGTGCCCGGCGCCTACGTGGTGGGCAGCGCCCACTCGGGCTACACCAGCGGCCCGTTCATGGGCCGGATCCTCGCGCAGCACATGCTCGGCCAGCAGCCCGAGCTTCCGCTTTTCGACCCCGCCCGCCTGCTGGGCATGCCCATGCCCGGTGCCTGACCCTTTCCACTTCCATTCCATGATCGCCCAACAACCCGACGCCTTCCACGGCATCTATGCCGCCACCGTGTGCCCCCTGCTCGACGATGGCCGCATCGACGAGGCCACGCTCGCCCGCCACCTGGAGGCCAATGCCACCGTCGCCGGCATGAAGGGCCTGCTCATCAACGGCCATGCCGGCGAGAACTTCATGCTGTCGCGCGAAGAGAAGCGGCGCGTGACCGAGATCGCCTTCGAGGTCTGCGGCCGTGCGTCGGTGCTGGTGTGCGGCATCAACGCCGAAGACAGCCTGGAGGCGCAGCGCCACGTGGACGACGCCAAGGCCGCGGGCGCCGACGCGGTGCTCGTCTTTCCGCCGTTCTCGTGGGCGCTCTCGCAGGACGCCGACATGGCGCTCGCGCACCACACGATCGCGAACGCCCGTGCGCAGATGCCGCTCATGCTCTACCAGGCCGGCGTCAATGCGGGCAGCATGGCCTACACGCCCGAGGTGCTGGCCGGGCTCGCGCAATTGCCGCACGTGGTCGGCGTGAAAGAAGGCAGCTGGGAAGCCGCCGCCTACGAAGGCAACCGGCGCCTCGTGCGGCGCCTTGCGCCCCACGTCGCCATGATGGCGTCGGGCGACGAGCACCTGCTGACCTGCTTTGCCGTCGGCTCCGAAGGCAGCCTCGTGAGCCTGGCCGCCGTGGTGCCCGAGCTCGTGATCGCGCTCGACGCGGCCGTGCGCGCGGGCGACCTCGCAAAGGCGCGCGCGCTCAACGAGCGCGTCTATCCGCTGGCCAAGGCGATCTACGGAACCGCGCCCGGCGGCCATGCGAACGCGCGGCTCAAGACCTGCCTCAAGCTGCTCGGACGCATTCCGCGCGACACCATGCGCCCGCCGATCGGGCCGCTCGCCGCCAGCGAGGTCGCCATGCTCGAACGCGCGCTCGCCGACGCCGGCGTGAGCGCCTGAACCCGCCACATCCCGCGAAACGAAGGAAGCAACTCCCATGAACCGAAAGCTCATCCGCAACGGACGCATCGTCACGGCCGTGGACGACTACACCGCAGACGTGCTGGTGGCCGACGGCCGCATCGCCGCCATCGGCCTGGCGCTGGACGTCGGACCCGACGTCGAGGTCATCGACGCCAGCGGCCTGCTCGTGCTGCCCGGCGGCGTCGATTGCCACACGCACATGGACAACACCTTCGGCGACTCGACCACCTGCGACAGCTTCGAGTCGGGCACGCGCTCGGCGGCCTTCGGCGGCACGACCACCATCGTCGACTTCGCGTTCCAGCGCAAAGGCGTGGGCGTGCTGGAGGCCATCGAGCGCGCGCGCGCCAAAGGTGCTGAAGGGGCCTGCATCGACTACGGCTTCCACGTCATCGTGACCGGCGTCGACGAACAGGCGCTGGCCGACATGCAGCACGCCATTCGCCACGAAGGCGTATCGAGCTTCAAGATGTTCATGGCCTATCCGGGCTCGGTCATGGTGGACGACGCGGCCATCTTCCAGGCCATGCGCATGGTCGGCCAGCACGGCGGCATGATCGCGCTGCATGCCGAGAACGGCACCATCATCGAGCTGCTGATCCAGGAAGCCCTGGCCCAGGGCCACACCGCCCCCAAGTACCACGCGCTCACGCGGCCGGCCATCATGGAGGGCGAGGCCACGCACCGCGGCATCAAGCTGGCGGAGCTGGCCGATGCACCGGTGTACTTCGTGCACCTGTCGGCCAAGGAAGCGCTCAAGCACGTGATCGAGGCGCGCGACATGGGCGTGCCGGTGTTCGCGGAAACCTGCCCGCACTACCTGTTCTTCGACGACAGTGCCTACGACAGCGAAGACTTCGACCTGGCGCGCTACGTGATGAGCCCGCCGCTGCGCTCGAAGGAATCGCAGAACGCGCTCTGGACCGCGCTGCGCACCGACGACCTGCAGCTGGTGTCGACCGACCACTGCCCGTTCTGCATGAAGGAAGGCCACCTCGGGCGCGTCAACCAGAAGCCGTACGGCAAGAACGATTTCTCGAAGATCCCGAACGGCGTGCCGGGTGTGGAGACGCGCATGGCCACGCTCTACGACGGCGGCGTGCGCGCGGGCCGCATCTCGCTCAACCGCTTCGTCGAGCTGACCTCGACCGCGCCTTCCAAGCTGTTCGGCCTGTTCCCGCAGAAGGGCACGATCGCGGTCGGCAGCGATGCCGACCTGGTGCTCTTCGACCCTGATGGCAGCCACGTCATCACGGCCGAGACGCAGCACGGCAACTGCGACTTCACGCTGTTCGAGGGCCGCCACGTGAAGGGCAAGGTCCACAAGGTGCTGCTGCGCGGCGAGCTCATCGTCGATGGCGCGCAATGGCTCGGCCGCGCCGGCAGCGGTGCCTACGTGGCGCGCGGCGAGTCGGGCGGCTGGTAGCGGCCCGTGCCGACCTACGACTATCGCTGCGACGACTGCGGCGGCTTCTCGGCCCGGCAGCCGCTCGCGCTGTACGACCAGCCGGCGTCCTGCCCGGCCTGCGGGGTACCTTCGCTGCGCGCGCTCAGCGCCCCAGCCGCCTGGGCCATGCCGCGCCGCGGCGACGCGAGCGCGGCGGCATCGCCAGCCGGCACGCAGGAGGCCGGTGGCTACCGGCGGCTGCGCCATGGCGGCGGGTGCGCCTGCTGTCCGCGGTAACGGGGATCGGACAGCCGAACGCAGAAGAAAGACAAAAGAGCGCAGAAGTCGCAGAAGGAATCCCATCTTTTTTTGGTTTTCCTTCTGCGACTTCTGCGAAACCTTTGCGACTTCTGCGTTCGGCTGTCCGTTTTCCGCCGCACGCCGATTGTTTCAGCGCCTGAAACCATTGGCAGGCACGAAGCCGTTAGCCTCGCGCTCCAGCACTCACACACAGACACGAGGTTTTCGATGCCCGACCATCCCGATCACCCGGGCGCCCGCCTGCTGCGCCGCGGCACCGCTCTCGCGGCCGCGGGCTGCTGCGCCCTCTTCGCGGGCTGCAGCACCGCCGGCGGCGGCGAGCCCCGCTACGACAGCTCGCCGCAATTCAAGGACGGCGTGTTCCGCAACATGGCGAATCCCGACGTGCTGCCCTCGGCGAGCGCATGGCGCATCTGGACGCGCTTCATCGTCGCCAAGAAGGTCGACACGGTGCCGGTCGATCCCATTCCAGTGCAGCCGCTGGCGCGCGCCGACCTGGAGGCGCTCGACGCCAGCGCCAACCACGTGGTGCGCCTTGGCCATTCGTCGCACCTGCTCAAGTTGAAGGGCAAGTATTGGCTGATCGACCCCGTGTTCGGCGAACGCGCTTCGCCGTTCACCTGGGCCGGCCCGCGGCGCTTCCACAAGCCGCCGATCACGCTCGAGGCGCTGCCGCCGATCGAGGCCGTGATCCTCTCGCACGACCACTACGACCACCTCGACGTGCCGACGATCGAGTATCTGGCCGCACGTGTGCAGCGCTACTTCGTGCCGCTGGGCGTGGGCGCGCGGCTGGTCGAGATGGGCGTGCCTGCCGAGCGGGTCACGGAACTCGACTGGTGGCAGGGTGCCGAGCATGCGGGCGTGAAGCTCACGGCCACGCCTTCGCAGCATTTCTCGGGCCGCACGCTGGCCGACCGCGACCGCACGCTGTGGGCCTCGTGGGTGATGCAGAGCGGCGCCGAGCGCATCTTCTACAGCGGCGACTCGGGCTACTTCCCGGGCTTCAAGCAGATCGGCGATCGCTTCGGCGGCTTCGACCTGGCGCTGATGGAAAACGGCGCCTACGACAGCTACTGGCCCGGCGTGCACATGACGCCCGAGCAGAGCATCAAGGCCTTCGAGGACTTGCGCGGCAAGGTGCTCTATTCGGTGCACAACAGCACCTTCGACCTGGCCTTCCACGGCTGGCGCGACCCGCTCGAACGCATCGCCGATCTCGCGGCAGCAAAAAAGATCGAGCTGGCGACGCCGGTGATCGGCGAAGTGCTCACCGTCGGCAAGGCGCGCACCAACACGCGCTGGTGGGCCGGGCTGCGATAGCGCCGTTCTGCGGCACAGGCATGACACCCCTCGCCCGGCGCCGGACAACTTTTGGTTGCAACCTGGCTGTCTTGTTGGCGACCCACACTCCATCACTGTCTCGCGGCGAAGAAGAAAAGCCCGAGGCAACCGATGCCCGCTTCGCGTTGTTGACCGAGCGGCGATTCCCCATCATGGAGTGATACGAATGAAGAAATCCCTGGTCGTCCTGGCCGCGCTCGCCGCGTGCGGCGCAGCGTCGGCGCAGTCCACCGTGACGCTGTTCGGCGTCGTCGATGCCGCCGTGCGCAACGTCTCGAACAAGAGCGAGTCCGCCACCGTCTTCGGCCCCAGCTTCTCGGCCAAGGCCAGCCGCACCGAACTCGCCAACTCGGGCCTCAGCTCCAGCCGCCTCGGCTTCCGCGGCGTCGAAGACCTCGGCGGCGGCCTCGCGGCCGGCTTCTGGCTCGAGGCACCGATCACCAACGACGACGGCGCCACCGGCGTCTCGGCCTTCACGCGCCGTTCCACCGTCAGCCTGTCGGGCGGCTTCGGCGAGTTCCGCATCGGCCGCGACAAGACCGCCACCGTGTACACCGAAGAGCAGTACGACCCGTTCGGCGACACCGGCATCGGCGGCTCGCTGATCATCGACGCCAACGAGACCGGCGTCAGCGGCACCGGCTTCGGCACCAACAGTACCTACAAGCGCGCCGGCAACATGGTGCAGTACTTCCTGCCGCCCAAGCTCGGCGGCGTCTACGGCAGCGTGGAGTACGCGCTGCACGAGCGCACCCGCCTGTCGCCCGACACGCTGCCGGGCGCCGACCGCTCGAACGCCGGACGCCACGTGGCAGGCCGCATCGGCTATGCCAACGGCCCGTTCGACATCTCGGCCAGCTACGCGCAGAACGACACCACCTTCAGCACGGGCAGCGGCGCCGCCGCCGTCGCACGGCCGGGCAAGATCAAGACCTTCAACATCGGCTCGACCTACGACTTCGGCGTGGCGAAGGTGTTCGGCATCGTCTCGCGCTCGACCGACGAGCGCGATCCGCTCAACATCTTCACCCGCACGCCCGACCTCGACCTCACAGGCTACCTGCTGGGCGTGAGCGTGCCGGTGGGCGCGGGCGTGATCCGCGCCTCGTATGCGCGCGTGAAGTACGACTTCAACCGCCAGGACCTGTTCGGCCTGACGACGGCCGATCCGAAGGCCGACAAGTTCGCGCTCGGCTACGTGCACAACCTGTCGAAGCGCACCGCGCTCTACGGAACGATCGCCCGCGTCTCCAACAAGAACGGCGCGAACCTCACGATCGGCGCGGGTCCGTCGTACCTGTCGAGCGCCAACGGCGTGGCGCTGCGCCCCAAGAACTCGACCGGCTACGAGTTCGGCGTTCGCCACACGTTCTGATCCGACCCACGGCACACACAATTTCTCCGAGGGTCTTCCAACCGATCCTTTTCAGGCCCGCCGCGTGCGGGCCTTTTTTTTGTTGTGCACGCGGCTCAGCGCTCGGGCTGGCGGAAATGCCGCTCGATCGCCTCCACGGTCTCGAGCAGCTTCGGCCGCACCTCCTGCATGAAGAACTCGGGCGCCATCGAGCGCGGTCCCGCCGCGCTCAACACCATGAGCGGCATGCCCTTGCCCACGCGCAGCGGCGAGGCGATGGCGTTGACCTCGCCGCGCCAGTCACCGAAGGAGTTGCAGCAGCCATGGCGCTCGATGTCCTCGACCGACTGTCGGATGCCGCGTTCGATGCGCGGCCAGTTCGCCGCATCGAGCGTGCGGATGCGCTCCTCGAGCCCGCGGCGCGCGGCCGGCTTGGCGCCCGCGAGGTAGGCGCGCCCCATCGCCGTGGTGGCGAGCGGAATGCGCGAGCCGATGTTCAGGCGGATGGTGACGATCGAATCGCTGCGGCAGGTCTCGACGTAGAGCATCGACATGCCGTCGCGCATGCCGAGCGACACCAGGCAGCCGGTGTCGTTGGCGAGCTGCTGCATCAGCGGCCGGCTCACTTCCTTGGCGTCGAGCCGCGAGAGCGTGGTGCCGCCGAGCCGCAGCGTCGCCATGCCGAGCCGGTAGCGGCCCGCTTCCGGCACGTGGTGCAGGAAGCCGAGCTTGGTCAGCGTATAGGTCAGGCGCGTGACCGTCGATTTCGGCAGCGCGCAGCGCTCCGACAGCTCCTGGTTGCCCAGGCGCTCCTCGCCCGACGAGAAGCACTGCAGCACCTGCAGCCCGCGCGCGAGCGCCGTCACGAAGTGCCGGTCTTCCTTGGCATGCGGCTTGTGCTCGACATCCTGGTATTCGCCGAGCGCCCGCTTCGAATGAACTTCCGCGCGCTTCACGCCAGCCACTGCGCCTTCTCCGCGGCTTCTCAGAGCAGCCGCGCGAGCCGCTCGGAGACGATGCCCTCGGCCTCGCGCATGATCCGCGCCACCAGTTCGCCGACCGTCGGCACGTCGTGGATCAAGCCCGCGACCATGCCGCAGCTCCAGGCGCCGGCTTCCATGTCGCCGTCCACCATCACCTTGGGATAGACGCCGCCGACGAACTCGCGGATGTCGTCGATGGTGGTTGCGGCGCCCTTCTCCTTCTCGATGGCCAGCAGCGCCTCGACGCCCGCGTTCTTGAGCACGCGCTCCGTGTTGCGCAGCGGCCGCATCACGAGCCGCGTGTCGAGCTCCGAGGCCGCGACGATCGCCGCCTTCACGTTGTCGTGCACCGGTGCCTCGCGCGTGGCGATGAAGCGCGTGCCCATGTTGATGCCCTCGGCGCCGAGCGCCAGCGCGGCCACGAGGCTGCGGCCGTCGGCCATGCCGCCCGATGCGACGAACGGGATGTCGAGCGCCTCGGCCGCGCGCGGCAGCAAAATGAAGTTGGGCACGTCGTCCTCGCCCGGATGGCCGCCGCACTCGAAGCCGTCGACGCTGACCGCGTCGCAGCCGATGGCCTGCGCCTTGAGCGAATGCCGCACCGACGTGCATTTGTGGATGACCTTGACGCCGGCCTGCTTGAGCTGCGGCATGTACTGCTCGGGGCTGCGGCCCGCCGTCTCGACGATGCGCACGCCGCCTTCGATGATCGCCTGGATGTACTCCGGGTACGGCGGCGAGGCGAAGGTCGGCAGGAAGGTGAGGTTCACGCCGAAGGGCTTGTCGGTCATCTCCTTGCAGCGCGCGATCTCGCGCGCCAGCAGTTCGGGCGTCTTCTGCGTGAGGCCGGTGATGATGCCGAGCCCGCCCGCATTCGAGACGGCCGAGGCCAGCTCGGCCAGGCCGACGAAATGCATGCCGCCCTGGATGATCGGGTGCTCGATGCCGAAGAGTTGGGTGATTCTGGTCTTCATGGTTGGGTGGACTCCAAAGATGTTGATGTCGATGCGCGCACGATCTCTTCCTCGACCTCGCGCAGCCGGTCCTTGCCGAAGAATATCTGGCCGTCGACGAAGAAGGTCGGCGAGCCGAAGGCGCCGCGCTCGAAGGCCTGCTGCGTGTTCGCGAGCAGCGCCTGCTTGACCTCGGGCTGCTGTATCGCGGCCAGCAGCTCTGTTGCGGGCAGGCCGGCCTCGGCCAGCGCCGTGGCCACCACCTGCGGATCGGCCATGTCGAGGCTGCGCTCCCACATGCAGGCGAAGACCGCGTCGACGTAGGGCTCGAAACAGCCGAGCTTTTGCGCCGCCACGGCGCCGCGCATGATGGTGAGCGTGTTCACCGGAAAGAAGGCGTTGCGGCGGTAGGCCGTGATGCCGTGCTTCGCGATGAAGCGCTGGAACTCCAGCGCGTCGTAGGCGCGCTTGTTCGCGATGTCGGCAAAGGCTTCGGCCGGCGAGCGGTTGTTGGTGAGCTTGAACAGCCCGCCCAGCAGGATCGGCTGGTACGCCACCGCCACCCCCGTGCGCTGCGCCATCGCAGGCAGCACCTTGTGGCAGAGGTAGGCATTGGGGCTGCCGAAATCGAACAGGAAATCGACCTTGACGTTGCGGCGCATGCTCACCATGCCTCCAGCCAGGGGCGCAGTTCCGTCTCGTGCGTCCACGCATTGCGCGGCTGCTGGTGGATCTGCCAGTAGGCCTCGCCGATGCTCTCGGGCGAGACGATGCCGCCCTGCTCCAGCAAGGCATAGCGCTCGGGGAAATTGGTGCGGATGAACTCGGTGTCGATGGCGCCGTCGATCACCGGATGCGCCACGTGGATGCCCTTGGGCCACAGCTCGCGCGCCATGCTCTGGGCCAGCGCGCGCAGCGCATGCTTGGCGCCCGCGAACGCGGCAAAGCCTTCGCGCCCGCGCAGGCTGGCGGTGGCGCCCGTGAAGATGATCGTGCCGCGCTCGCGTTCGAGCATGCGCTTGGCCACCTCGCGG
>CAMLCW010000026.1 GCA_946478645.1 uncultured Variovorax sp. | reverse complement strand
GACGACATCGAACTCGCGGTGCGCGCATTCCAGAACCTGCTCGACAACCTCGCCGCCGAACAGCCCCACTGATTCACCGAAGAAGAAACAACGACATGACCGACTACGCCAAGCTCGACGCCTGGATCGACAGCCACTTCGACGAGGAAGTGAAGTTCCTGCAGCAACTGGTGCAGGTGCCCACCGACACGCCGCCCGGCAACAACGCGCCGCATGCCGAGCGCACCGCCGAGCTGCTCGAGGGCTTCGGCCTTGCGGCCGAAAAGCACGCCGTGCCCGCACAGGAAGTGAAGGACTACGGCCTCGAATCGATCACCAACCTGATCGTGCGCCGCCGCTACGGCGAAGAAGGCGACCGCAAGAATGGAGAACGGTCAAGCCAAGGCTTGACCGTGGCGCTCAATGCGCATGGCGACGTGGTGCCGCCCGGCGAAGGCTGGACGCACGACCCCTACGGCGGCGAGATCGAAGGCGGCGCGCTCTACGGCCGCGCGGCCGCGGTCAGCAAGAGCGACTTCGCGAGCTTCACCTTCGCGCTGCGCGCGCTCGAAGCGGTGGCAAAGCCATCGAAGGGCAGCGTCGAGCTGCACTTCACCTACGACGAGGAATTCGGCGGCATCCTCGGCCCCGGCTGGCTGCTGAAGAACGGCCTCACCAAGCCCGACCTGATGATCGCGGCCGGCTTCAGCTACGAAGTGGTCACGGCCCACAACGGTTGCCTGCAGATGGAAGTGACGGTGCACGGCAAGATGGCCCACGCGGCCATTCCGGCCACGGGCGTCGACGCGCTGCAGGGCGCGGTCAAGATCCTCAACGCGCTCTATGCGCAGAACGCGCTCTACAAGCAGGTCACGTCGAAGGTCGAGGGCATCACCCATCCGTACCTCAACGTGGGCCGCATCGAGGGCGGCACCAACACCAACGTCGTGCCCGGCAAAGTCGTGTTCAAGCTCGACCGCCGCATGATCCCCGAGGAGAACCCGGTCGAGGTCGAGGCCGCGATCCGCAAGGTGATCGCCGATGCGGCGGCCCAGAGCGAAGGCATCACGGTCGAGATCAAGCGGCTGCTCTTGGCCAATTCGATGAAGCCGCTCGCGGGCAACAAGCCGCTGGTCGACGCGATCCAGAAGCATGGCGGCGAACTGTTCGGCGAGCCGGTCAAGGCCATGGGCACGCCGCTCTACACCGACGTGCGGCTCTACGGCGAAGCCGGCATCCCGGGCGTGATCTACGGCGCGGGGCCGCGCACCGTGCTTGAATCGCATGCCAAGCGCAGCGACGAGCGCGTGATGCTCGAGGACCTGCGCCGCGCGACCAAGGTGATCGCGCGCACCTTGAGCGACCTGCTGGCCTGACCGACGCGGCGCGTCAAACACCGCCTACAACCGCGCCCACGCCGGCGTGCAGCATGGGTGCATGACCGAACACGTCGACACGCACCCGGTCGCCCACCACTTCACCGAAGTGGACGGCATGCGCATCTTCTACCGCGAGGCCGGCCCGCACGGCGCGCCCGTGCTGCTGCTGCCGCACGGCTATCCGTGCTCGTCGTTCCAGTTTCGCCGGCTCATGCCGGCATTGACCGATCGCTGGCGGCTCGTGGCCCCCGACTATCCGGGCTTCGGGCTCAGCGACACGCCCGACGCAAGCCGCTTCGGCTACGACTTCGATACGTACGCGGCCTTCCTCGATGCCTTCCGCGAGCGGCTCGGCATCGGCCGCCACGTGCTCTGGCTGCACGACTATGGCTCGCAGATCGGCCTGCGCCTGGCGATTCGCGACCCTGCGCGCATCAGCGGCCTGATCATCCAGAACGGCGACATCTACGAGGACACGCTCGGTCCCAAATACAAGGCGATCCAGGACTTCTGGCGCGATCCCTCGCCCGCCCACCGGGCGGTGCTCGACGAAGCCGTGAGCGAGGAAGGCTTCCGTGCCGAGTTCGTCGGCGAGGTGCCCGAGGCGCAGGCCGCGCAGATCCCGCCCGATCTCTGGAAGCTGCACTGGCCGCTGATGGACACACCCGAGCGCCGCGAGCTCGCGCGCCGTCTCATGGAAGGCCTGAAAGAGAACCTCGAATGGTTCCCGCGCTACCAGGCCTACCTGCGCGAACACCAGCCGCCGACGCTGATCGTCTGGGGGCCGAACGACGGCTACATGCCCGAGCCGTCGGGGCGCGCCTACCTGCGCGACCTGCCGAAGGCCGAACTCGTGATGACCGACGGCGGCCACTGGCTGCTCGAGACGCATCTCGAACAGGTGGTGCCGGTGGTGCGCCGGTTCCTCGCTTCAGCCCTGTAGCGCGGCGATCTCGCGCGTGACGCGCAGGAACTTCGCCATGTCCTCGACCGAATGGCAGTGCAGCGGCGAGACGCGCACCGTGCCCTCGAGCCCGAAGGACTCGAGCATGCGCTTCGAATAGATGCTGCTCGCCACGCGCTCGTAGACGGTCACGCCGCGCCGGCCATACTCGACCACCGCCTGCGTGCAGTCGATGCGGTCGAAGCCGATGCCGATGATCAGGTCGCGCTTCGTCAGGTCCGGATGGTCGAGAAAGACCTTCACGCCCGCCATGCTGCGCAGGCCCGGTGCGGCGGCCGTTCCGTCGAGCAACGCGGCGAGCAGCGCGCGCTCGTGCAGTTCGATGTGGACGATGCCGGCAGCGAACAGCGCGCGCCGCTCTTTGGCCTGCGAGAAATGCCCGCCGAGCCAGCAGACGTAGTCGACGATCTCGCTCATGACGGCGAACTGCCAGGGCGCGGAACTGCCCAGGTCCCAGAAATCGGGCTTCTTGCCCGCGAGCTTGTGGTGCGGCAGCCGCGCCGCACGGTCCGACATCCACGACAGGCCCGAACCGCGACAGCCGAAGAACTTGTACGGCGCGAGGTTGATGCCGTCCACCGGCGTCTTCTGCAGGTCGATCAGCCCGTGCGGCGCATGCTGCACCGCGTCGACCAGGATGTAGAGGTCGGGCTTGATCTCGCGCGCGCGCTGCACGATGCGTTCGAGGTCGAGCTTGGCGCCCGAGATGTTCGAGGCATGGATCACATTGAGCAGGCTGGTGTCCTCGTCGATGTGCCGCACGATCTCGTCGACGTCGATACCGCCGGTCTCGCGGTTGCTGCCGGCCACGCGCAGTTCGCGGCCGCACTTCTGCGCGTAGAGGCTCATCGCGTCGAAGGCCGACGGATGCTCGAGCACGGTGGTGACCATGTTGCTGCCCGGCACGTTCTCGGCCACGGCGCGCACCATGTCGAACATCGCGCCCGATGCGGTCAGCGACGCATACACGCTGCCGCCTTCGGCGTTGAGCACGGTGCGCAGGTCGTCCGAGCCCCGGGCCTGGACCTGCTGCAGCTCGACCGCGGTGGCGTGGATGCGCTCGGTGTTGTCGGGCACCGCGTCGACGGCGGCGAAGCGCTCGGCCGCGGCCTTCAGGCGGAACGAGCCGCCCGCGTTGTCGAAGTACAGCCGCTCGCGGCCGTGGTGGTCGTGGTCGACATGCAGGAAGCGCTGCTTCACCTCGCGCATCAGCGCGTCGGAGAACGCGAGCCCGCGCGGATGCTGGGAATCGGCCTGCACGTTCAAACGCCCTTGTTGTTCGGGTTGCGGTAGGCCTCGCGCACGGCGTCGGACATCGGGAAGTTCAGGTTCACGTTGCGCGGCGGGATCGGCGACATGAACCACTTGGCGTAGAGCTTCTCGATCGCGCCCGACTTCATCATCCCGGTCACGGCCTCGTCGACGATGGCCTTGAACTCGGGGTCGCCCTTGCGCATCATGATGCCGTAGGGCTCCTGGCGCAGCACGTCCTTCAGCAGCTTGTAGTCGGCCGGGTTGGGCTGGTTGGCGACCAGGCCCGCGAGCTGCACGTCGTCGAGCACGTAGGCCACCGCGCGGCCGCTCGAGAGCAGCAAAAAGCCGTCGGCCGTGTCCTTGCCCGCGATCTCCTGCACGTCGATATTCTCGGTCTTGCGAAAGCCGCGCAGCAGCTGCATGGAGGTGCTGCCGGCCACCGTGGCGACCGCCTTGCCCTGCAGGTCGGCCACCGAGTCGATGCCCGAGTTCTTCTTGACCACCGCCGTGATGTTGGTGACGAAGTGGCTCGGCGCGAAGTCGACCTGCTGCTGGCGCTGCACGGTGTTGGTGGTGGTCGCGCAGTCGAGGTCGACCGTGCCGTTCTGCAGCAGCGGGATGCGGTTGGTCGAATTGAGGGTCGTGTAGCGCACCTCGAGCTTCGGCAGGCCGAGCTTCGCCTTGATCGCCTCGACCACCTGCAGGCAGATGTCATTGGTGAAGCCCATCGGCGGGCTCTCGGAGCCGGCCTTGTAGGAGAACGGGATCTGCGTATCGCGGCTGCCGATCTGCACCACGCCGCTTTCCTTGATCTTGCGCAGCGTGGGGCTCTCCTGGGCCGCCGCGGCGCCGCACAGCAATGCGGCACCGGCCGCCAGTGCGAAGGTCCGTGTTCTGAAGTTCATGGGAAGGGTCTCCTTGGAAGATGGTTCAGGCGCATCTTCGGTGTCCCATTGAATTTCCAAAAGCGATTTTTAGTGATCGAATAGCATGAGAAAAAGGATTCAATTGAAGGAGCCCGCACCGTGATGACATTCAAGCAGCTCGAGGCGCTCTACTGGATTGCGAAGCTCGGTGGCTTCGCGCAGGCAGCCAACCAGCTGAACACCACACAGTCGGCCGTGTCCAAGCGGGTGCACGAGCTCGAGCAGCTGTTCGACACGGCGCTGTTCGACCGCAGCCAGCGCAGCGCGCGGCTCACCGAAAAGGGCGAGGAGATGTACCTGCTCGCCGGCCGCCTGCTCGAGCAGCGCGACGCCGCCGTCGAGCAGTTCGGCAAGCCCGGCGTGGTGCAGCGGCGGCTGCGCATCGGCGTGACCGAGCTCACCGCGATGACCTGGCTGCCGCGGCTGGTGGGGCTGATCCAGCGCCACTACCCGAAGGTGGTGCTCGCGCCCGACGTGGACGACAGCCTGCAATTGCGCGACAAGCTGCTGGCCGACGAGCTCGACCTGGCGATCGTGCCCCACACCTTTGCCGATTCGCGGATGCAGAGCAAGGTCATCGGCCAGGTCAGGAGCGCCTGGATGTGCAAGCCCGGCGTGGTGCCCGCCACCGGCCCGCTGCGCCTGCACGAGCTCGCGCGCCACCGCATGCTGGTGCAGGGCAGCAACTCGGGCACCGGCCGCGCTTATGACGCCTGGATGAAGGAACAGGGCGTGCAGCCGTCCGAGAGCATCGTGGTCAGCAACCTCGTGGCGCTCACGGGCCTCACAGTGTCGGGTCTCGGCGTGAGCTACCTGCCGCGGCAGTGCCTCGAGCCGCTGGTGGCGGCCGGCATGCTGGCGGTGATCGACGTGGTGCCCGCGCTGCCCGTGGTGCGCTACGTCGCGATGCACAAGGGCGAGCACCGCAGCGCGCTGACCGCGTCGATCGTCAGGCTGGCGCAGCAAAGCTGCGATTTCACGCGCATGTTCCAGGCGCAGGCGGCCGAAGCGCCGGCAAAATCACGGGCATGAAATCCCGCAAGCAGACCTCGTCCACGCCCCATATCCGAGTCGGTCCCAGCAGCGTGCACGGGCTCGGTGCCTTCGCGGCCTGCGACCTGCCGGCCCAGGCGTTCCTCGGCCTCTATGAAGGCCGGCGCTACTCGCCGCAGGACATCGCCGCCAAAAAGTGGGACGACCAGCTCACCTACCTGTTCAGGCTTTCCAACGACGAGACCATCGACGGTGCCAAGGGCGGCAACGGCACGCGCCACCTGAACCATGCCTGCGATCCGAATTGCGAAGCCGTCGAGGAATACGACGAGGCCGGCGAACTGCTGCTGAAGTTCCAGACGCTGGTGCCGGTGGAGGAAGGCGAAGAACTCTTCATCGACTACGCGCTGAGCGCCGACGACGGCTCCACGCCCGACAAGTACCCCTGCCGCTGCGGCGCGGCCAACTGCCGCGGAACCATGCTGCTGGATCCGGCCCCGGACGAGGCCGATTGTTCACCCACAGGAAACTGACTACTGCCGGCAGGCCCCTTGGTGCAAGGCCTGCCCGCTCCGACACTGGGCGGCCCTTCACAACAACACGCCATCGGCCCCGGCCATTGCCGCGCCGATGCGATCCGAGGATCCCGCCCATCATGACGAATGCATCCGGCAGCAACCCCTGCATCGACGACCTCGCGCCCGTGCCCGCACCTGCGCCCCCGCGCGCGGCGACGAGCCGCTCCGCCTGGCTCGCGGTCGGCTCCATTGCCGTCGGCACCTTCGCGATGGTCTCGACCGAGTTCATGCCGATCGGCCTGCTGACCGACATCGGGCGCGGGCTCGGCGTGTCCGACGGCACGGCCGGCCTGATGATCACCATGCCCGGCGTGCTTGCCGCGCTGGCCGGTCCGGCGCTGATCGTGGCCTCGGGCCGGCTCGACCGGCGCACGGTGCTGATCGCGCTCACCACCTTGCTGATCGCGTCGAACCTGCTGGCCGCGTTCGCACCCAACTTCGCGACCATGCTGGTCGCGCGGCTGATGCTCGGCCTGGCGGTCGGCGGCTTCTGGACCTTCGCGCCCGCGGCCGCGACGCAGCTGGTGCCCGATGCATCCAAGGCGCGTGCGATGTCGCTGGTGCTGGCCGGCGTCTCGGCGGCCACGGTGCTCGGCGTGCCCGCGGGTTCCTGGCTCGGCACGATGTTCGGCTGGCGCGCCTCGTTCGCCGTGACCGGCGCGCTGGCCGCGGCGGTGCTGCTGGTGCAGCTGTGGCTGCTGCCGGCCATTCCGCCGCAGCGCGCCATCGGTGCGCGCGACCTGCTCACGCCGCTCACGCGCCGCATGGCGCAGGTCGGCCTGCTCACGGTGCTGTTCTTCATTGCCGGCCACTTCGCGGCCTACACCTACCTGAAGCCGCTGCTGCAGCAGGTGTTCGGCCTGCCCGCGCATGCCGTCTCGACGCTGCTGCTGGTCTACGGCGCGGTGGGCTTCGTCGGCACCTTCGTCGGCGGCAGCCTGGTGGCGCGCAGCGTGCGCGGCACCACCCTGCTCGCGGCGCTGATGCTCGCCACGGCGCTGCTGCTGTCGACGCAGATCGGCACCGGCATGGTGGCCGGCGCGGTGGTGGTGGTGATCTGGGGCGTGGCCTTCGGCCTGATCCCGGTGGCGCTCACGGGCTGGATGATGGAAGCGGTACCCGACGCGCAGGAGGCCGGCCAGGCCCTGCTGGTGACCGGCTTCCAGGTGGCGATCGCCGCGGGTGCGCTGATCGGCGGCGTGATGGTCGACGACTTCGGCATTTCGAGTGCGATGGTGCTCAGCGGCGTGCTGGTGCTGGTTGCCGCGCTGGTCGTGGGCACGCTGGGGCGCGCGCGCGGCAAGGTGCCGATGGGCGTGATTCCGGAGTGAGCGCCGGGCCGGGACTCAACGCCGCCCCGCCGCCACGATCGCGTCGACCACCGCGCGCAGCCCCTTGCCGAGCGGCTTGTCGCGCCGGACCACGAGCCCCAGCGTGCGGTGCATGCGCGGTGCGAGCCGGCTCGTCTTGAGCTCCGGGTGCGCACCGCGGCCGGTCATGGCCATGCGCGGCACGATGCCGTAGCCCAGGCCCGCGGCCACCATTTCCTTCATGGCCTCGACGCTGCCCAGTTCCATGACCGGCCGCGGCTGAAGGCCTTCGGCCGCGAACCAGCGGTCGACGAGCTTGCGCGTGTTGGCCGCGGGCTCGAACAGCACCAGCGGCAAGCCGGCCAGGTCGGCGGGCCCGACCCGCGCCTTCAGCGGCGCAAGGTCGCTGCGCCCGATGGCGACGAACTCGTCGTCGAGCACCGGCGTCACGCTCAGCGCCCGGCCCGCCGCGGGCAGCGCCACCAGCGCGAGGTCGATGCTGTTCTCTTCCACCTTGCGGACCTGGTCGTCGGTGTTGCCGGTGCTCACCACGATGCCCAGCTCCGGAAAGCGCTCGCGCAGGCCGCGCAGCACCGCCGGCAGGAAGTAGAGGCAGGCGGTCGCGCCCGTGCCGAGCCGGACCCGCCCGGTGACGCTGCGCGCATGGCCTTCGAGCGCATCGATGGCGTTCTCGACGGCGGCCTCGATGTGGGGCGCGTGCCGCAGCAGCTCGATACCGGCGGGCGTGGGCTGGGCGCGCTTGCCCACGCGCTCGACCAGGCGCACGCCGAGGCGGCGTTCGAGCTGGCGCAGCTGCAGGCTCACGGCCGGCTGCGAAAGCCCGAGCCGTTCGGCGGCGGCCGAGAAGCTGCCGGTCTCGACGACCAGCCCGAACGAGCGCAGCTGGTCGAGATTGAGGGTCTTGTCCGAACTATTCCTTATGCCTTGCATCAGGCAGCGAAGGTTTACTTATCGAGCTTGCCCCGTCAAGATGCCCGCATGCCCCCGCCTCTCACGCCCCTCGCCCCGCCGCCCCAGATCGTTGCTCGCGACTCCCGCCGTGCGCGCGGCTGACGTTGCGGCGCCCTTGCGTGAATGGCTCGCGCTGCTGTGCGCGAGCCGGCTGCTGCAGGCGATGATCGTCACCGCCTATTCGGGCGTGCTGCCGTTCATGATGGTTGACTGGCAGATGTCGGCCGCCGAGGCCGGCTCGATCCAGAGCGCCTGGCACGTGGGCTACATGAGCTCGCTGTTCGCGGTAGGCCTGCTGGCCGACCGGCACGGCCCGCACCGCGTCTTCTTCATCGGCAGCGCGATCAGCGCGGTCGCGGCGCTCGCGTTCGCGGTCTTCGCGCGTGGCCACCTGTCGGCGCTGCTGCTCTACGGCCTTGCGGGCCTTTGCGCGGGCGCCTCCTACACGCCGGGGCTGCAGCTGCTGGCGCGCAACACCGCGCCGGCCGTGCGCGGCCGCGCCATGGGCCTGTTCCTCGGCGCGGCATCGATGGGCTACGCGCTGTCGCTCGCGGTGGTGGCGCTGTGCAGCCACCTGCTGCACTGGCGGCTGGGCCTGCTGGTGGCCGCGGGCTGCACCTTCGCGGGCGCGCTGCTCACGCTGCCGGCGCTGCGGCGCATGCGGCCGGCCAACACGCCCGCCGCAGCGCCCGGCATGCCGCGCGAAGGCACCTGGCATGCCCTGAAGGAAACCGTGCGCGACAAGCCCGCGATGGCAGGCAACTGGGCCTATGCGTTTCACTGCTGGGAACTGATGGCGCTCTGGGCCTGGCTGCCCGCCTACCTCGTGGCTTCGTCGGGCGACGTGCCGGCGGCATGGAAGGGCGCGGGCATCGCGCTGGCCGCGCTCTCGCACCTGGTCAGCGTGGTCGGCAGCGTCGCGGGCGGTGCGGCGTCCGACCGCCTGGGCCGCGCCCGGGTGATGATGATCGCCACGCTCGCGAGCCTCGGCATGTCGTTCGCGTTCGGCTGGATGTGGACCTGGCCGCTGTGGCTGCTCGCGGTGATGGCGGCGCTCTACAACATGCTGGCGATCGCGGATTCGTCGGTCTATTCGACCGCGCTCGCCGACGTGGTGGCGCCGCACCGGCTGGGCGTGGCGTACTCGGTGCGCTCTGTGATGGGCTTCGGTGCGGGCGCCATCAGCCCCTGGGTGTTCGGGCTGGTGCTCGACTGGGGCCAGGCGCGCTTCGGTTTCGGCAGCACCTACGCCTGGGTGGCGGCCTGGAGCTCGGTGGGCCTCGGCGCGCTGCTCGGGCCCTGGATGATCGTGCGCTTCGCGCGGCTGCACCGCGCGCACAGGGCGGACCAGGCCAGGCAAGCGGCCTAACCCGCAAGCCGGTAGACACCCTCCGCGTCCAGCTGCACCCGCCCGTTCGCCAGCAGCTCTTCCAGGTGCTGCGAGATGGTGCGGGTCTCGGCGTCGACCACCCATGGGCTCTCATGGCCCGGCGGATAGAGCACCCGGTGGCGGACCAGTTGCGCCAGCGTCTTCGGCGATTCGCGCAGCAGGTCCAGCAAGCGCTGCGCGCGCGCATCGAACTTGGCGGCAAAGGCCGCGAGATCGCGCAGGAAGTGCGCCCGCTCGGTGTAGACGCCGCGGTGGTGCGAGGTGACCCACACCTTGGCCGGAATGTCCGGCAGCCGCGCCAGGCTGCGGCGGAAGTCCTGCAGGCTGGAACCGGCATCGCCGTAGTAGGGGCCGAAGCCGGTCAGGTCGATGTCGCCGATGAAGGCCACGCCCTCGGGCTCGACCAGCAGCACGGTGTGGCCGGCCGTGTGCCCGGGCATGTGGAAGGCCCGGATGCCCGTGCGGCCCAGGTCCCAGCGCGCGCCGTCCACGTAACCCGTCGCATCGGGACGCGGTGCGTAGAAGAAGTCGCGCTGGAACTTGGCAAGCATGCCCTCGATGACGGCCGGATCGGTCATGCCGAAGGCAGCAAGCATGCCTTCCCAGCTCTGCGCGGCGGGCAGGTCCGCTTGGTGCACGCACACCGCGGCGCCCGGCAGCCGGTGCAGGCCGGCCATGTGGTCCTCGTGCACATGGCCCATGACCACCAACTCGGTGGCGTCGAACTCGGGGCCGATGCAGTTGGCGACGATCGGCGTGTCGAGCGCGGCACGCGTCTCGGTGCCGCGGATCAGCACCTGGTTGCCGTCGGGGTACTTGCCGTTCTTCGCACCGAAAAACACCGAGACGCGGCCGAGATCGAAGCGGCCGACGGCGGTGGGAGTTTCGGCGCGCGGCGGGACAGTGTTCATGGACAGAAAATCCTAGTCGCCAAGCAATTCCCCGATCGGCTGCAGGTCCTCGACCCGGTCGCAGATCGACTTGATCACCATCGTGATCGGAATGCCCAGCAGCAGGCCCCAGATGCCCCAGAGCCAGCCCCAGAAGATCACGCCGACGAACACGGCCACCGGGTTCATGCGGCTGGTGCGGCTGGTGAGCCATGGCACCAGCAGGTTGCCGACGATGGTATGGATCAGCAGCGAGGTGCCGGCCACCGCGAGCGCCATCTCGATGGTGTTGAACTGCAGGAAGGCGACCAGCCCGGCCGCGCCCATGACGATGACCGAGCCGATGTAGGGGATGAGGTTGGTCACCCCCGCCACGATGCCCCAGACGGCCGCGTTCTCGAGCCCCAGCGCCCAGAACGACAGCCCGGTGGCCACGCCGACGAGCGCGCTCGTGAGGATCTGCACCAGCAGGTAGCGTTCGATGTTGCGCGTGATGTCGTCGAGCACGTGCACCGTGATCTTCTTCTTCTGCAGGCTCGGTCCGGTGATCTTGATCAGCTTGCGGCGAAAGGTGTTGCCCGAGCACAGCGCGAAGAAGGTCAGGAAGGCCACCAGCGTGAACTGCCCCGCGGCCGAGAGCAGCCCGACGGTGCCGCTCCAGAGATAGTCGCGCACGTTGAAGGGCGGGCGCTCGACCACCACGCGCGCCACGCCGCGCCGGGCCAGCGCGCGCGAGTTCTCCTCGGCGGCGCGCTCGAGCTGCGACGCCGCCTGCTGCACGTTGTCGAGCGGATTGGCGCTGGCGCTCCTGTTGGAGGTGCGCATGACCTGGCGCAGCTTCTGCGCCGCGACCGGCAGCGAATCGACCAGCTGCGAAGCGCTGCCCGACAGCGAATAGCCGGTCCAGCCCAGGCCGCCGAACAGGCCCAGCAGGATCACGGTGGCGCCGATCCAGCGCGGCACCCGCCAGTGCTCGAGGCGGTCGACCAGCGGCGACAGCGCATAGCTCAGCAGCAGGCTCAGCATCAGCGGAATGAACACCGCCGCGGCCCAGCGCAGCGCGAACACGCTGGCAAGCACCGCGAGCACCACCAGCGAGACGCTGCGCACATCGACCGGCATGTGCAGCATCAGCCGGTTCGGCTCGGGCTCGGGCTGCAGCTCGGGCGCGAGGGCGCCGGCCGGGGGCTTCGCCTCGGGGTCGGGCGGCAGCTCGGGCGGCTGTTCCGCGGGCTGCGGCCGGGGCTGGGCTTCCGATGCCGCGTCGGCGGCCGGGTTGCGGTTGTCGGTCATCGTGTGGTTTCCTTCAGCACTTCGCGCACGGCGGGCAGTTGCCGGCGCGACACGGCAACCGGCTCGGCGACGGCCTCGAGCCGCAGCGCCCAGCCTTCGGCGTCCTCGCCGTCGTCGTATTTCTCGAGCGCGCGGATGGCCGCGCGCGCCACCAGCGCATTGCGGTGCACGCGCAGGAAGCGCTCGGGGTAGCGCTCCTCGAACTCGTTGAGCGAGCCGTCGAGGATGTGGCTGCGCGTGGCGGTGCGCACCGTGAGGTACTTGTGCTCCGACTTCAGGTAGAGCACCTCGGCGAGCGGCACCCGCTCGGCCCGGCCGCGGTCCACGATCAACAGGCTCTCCTGCAGCGCGCTCGCCTGCAGCGCACGCTGCTCCTTGAGAAAGCGCTCGGCCTTCTGCAGCGCCTGCTGCAGGCGCTCGGCGCGCACCGGCTTGGTCAGGTAGTCGACCGCGTCGAGCTCGAAGGCCGTGACCGCATGGCTCGCGTGCGCCGTGACGAACACCACCGCCGGCGCGTCGGCGCGGTGGCGCAGCGCGCGCGCCACTTCGATGCCGTCGACGCCGGGCATGTGCACGTCGAGCAGCACCAGGTCGATCGGCAGCTGCGCAAGGTGCTGCTGCGCCTCGGCGCCCTGCGCCGCCTCGGCCACCACTTCGGCCATGGGCGAGCGGCAGTCGCGCAGCAGGGTCCGAAGGCGGGAACGCGCGAGGGCTTCGTCGTCGACGATCAGGGTCTTGAGGGTCATGTCTCGGCAGGAATGGCAATGCGCACGCGGTAGTTCTTCTGGTCCATGCCCGCGCTGAACTGCATCCGCATGTCGTGCAGCAGCCGCAGCCGGTCGCGCACGTTGTCCAGCGCAATGCCGTGGCCGCGCGGCACCGGCTGGTCGGCCCAGCGCAGCGGCGGCAGGCTGTTGACCACCTCGATCACCACCACGTCGCCGCGGCGCTCGGTGCGGATGCGCACCTTGGCACCCTCGGGGCTGGGCTCCACGCCGTGCTTGATCGCGTTTTCCACCAGCGGCTGCAGCAGCAGGGGCGGCAGGCGCGCGCTGCTGGCCGCGGCATCGAGGTCCCAGCGGATGCGCAGGCGGTCGCCGAAACGCACCTGCTCGATCGCGAGGTAGCGCTCGGCCAGCGCGATTTCGTCGGCCAATGTGCCCGAGTCGCCCGGATCGGCGAGCGCCTGGCGGAACAGCTCGGCCAGGTCCTCGAGCATGGCCTCGGCCCTGGCCGGCTCCTCGCGCACCAGCGCAATGGCGCTGTTGAGCGTGTTGAACAAGAAGTGCGGCCGGATGCGCGACTGCAGTTCCTCGAGCCGCGCGGTGGTGGCGGCGGGCGTCTGCGCGCGCGCGCGCAGCACCATGGCCGCCATCACGAGCGCCGCGATGAAGGCGCCCGCCACCGCGCTCGCGAGCCATGGCGCGGCGCCGAGCACGCCGGTCAGCCGCAGCAGGCCGCAGCCATAGAGCGCCGACACCGCGCCGAGCGCGGCGCCCGCGGCATATTGGGCCTGCTGCGGCAGGCGCGCGAGCGGCGACTTGAGGCCGCATGCCGCCACCAGCCACAGCAGGGCCGCGGGCAGCGCGCCGCCCGTGATGGTGGCGGTCTGCACCAGCCATTCGGCGGGCGACGAGGACACGAAAAGCGCCGCCGTCGCCACCAGGGCCTCGACGAAAAGCACCGTGCGCAGCACCACCCCGATCTGGCAGGCGTCGAAGAGCCCGCGGCCGCTGCGCGAAGTCGAACGCCCTTTTTCCGGCGAAGCCGGCGGCCTGGACGCGGAGCTGCCCGATAAAATCGCCGGGTTGCGCATCACTGATCGATACGTTGGGTAACCAACCATTATTGCCTCTGGCAGGCCTCCCATGACTCAAAACCAACTCGACAAGAAATCCGAAGCCTGGTCGGCCCTGTTCTCCGAACCCATGAGCGACCTCGTGAAGCGCTACACCGCCAGCGTGTTCTTCGACAAGCGACTGTGGCAGGCCGACATCGAAGGTTCGCTGGCGCATGCCGGCATGCTCGCCGCCCAGGGCATCATCAGCAAGCAGGACCACGCCGAGATCGCGCGTGGGATGGCGCAGATTCGCACCGAGATCGAATCGGGCGCCTTCGAGTGGAAACTCGACCTCGAGGACGTGCACCTCAACATCGAGGCCCGCCTGACCCAACTCGTCGGCGACGCCGGCAAGCGGCTGCACACCGGCCGCAGCCGCAACGACCAGGTCGCGACCGACGTGCGCCTCTGGCTGCGCGGCGAGATCGACCTCATCGCCGATCTGCTGGTGGCGCTGCAGCTGGCGCTGGTCGACATCGCCGAGAAGAACGTCGAGGTGATCCTGCCGGGCTTCACCCACCTGCAGGTGGCCCAGCCCGTGAGCTTCGGCCACCACATGCTGGCCTACGTGGAGATGTTCGCGCGCGACGCCGAGCGCCTGCAGGACGTGCGCAAGCGCGTGAACCGCCTGCCGCTGGGCGCCGCCGCGCTGGCCGGCACCAGCTATCCGCTCGACCGCGAACTGGTCGCCAAGACGCTGGCCATGGACGGCGTCTGCCAGAACAGCCTCGACGCCGTGAGCGACCGCGACTTCGCGATCGAGTTCACCGCCGCCGCCAGTCTGTGCATGGTGCACATCAGCCGTATGAGCGAGGAACTGATCCTCTGGATGAGCCAGAACTTCGGCTTCATCCAGATCGCCGACCGCTTCACGACCGGCAGTTCGATCATGCCGCAGAAGAAGAACCCCGACGTGCCCGAGCTCGCGCGTGGCAAGACCGGCCGCGTGGTCGGCCACCTGATGGCGCTGATCACGCTCATGAAGGGCCAGCCGCTCGCCTACAACAAGGACAACCAGGAAGACAAGGAGCCGCTGTTCGACACCGTCGACACGCTCAAGGACACGCTGCGCATCTTTGCCGAGATGATCGGCGGCATCACCGTGAAGCCCGAGGCCATGGAAGCCGCCGCGCTGCGCGGCTACGCCACCGCCACCGACCTGGCCGACTACCTGGTGAAGAAGGGCCTGCCCTTCCGCGACGCGCACGAGATCGTCGCGCATGCGGTCAAGGCCGCCACCTCGCACAAGGTCGACTTGGCCGAATTGCCGCTGGCCGTGCTGCAGCAGTTCAACCCGGCGATCGAGAAGGACGTGTACGACGTGCTGAGCCTGCGCGGCTCGCTCAATGCGCGCAACATCCTCGGCGGCACCGCGCCGGCGCAGGTCAAGGCGCAGATCGCGCGCCATCGTAAACGCCTGGCCTGAGCCGAGCCCCAGGGGCCGCACTTGTTCTACGCCATCCCGCTCGAGAACCGGCCGAGCTGGCGCAACCCCCCGTGGATCACGATCCTGCTGATCCTCGTGAACATGGCGGTGTTCTGGGGACCGCAGCGCAGCGAGCAGAAAGCCGAACAGCGTGCGGCCCACTACCACGAGCTGACCGGCGATCGCGCGGCCTACGAAGCGATGCGGCCCGCGCCGTTCACCAGCCGCTGGGCGCAGGACCATGCCGAGGGCGCCGCCGCCAAGCCGTGGACCTGGCTCACCGCCGCGTTCCTGCACGGCAGCACCGGCCACCTGCTGGGCAACATGCTGTTCCTCTTCCTGTTCGGCTTCTCGGTCGAACTGGCGCTGGGGCGCGGGACCTACCTGGCGTTCTACCTGCTCGGCGCGGTCGGCGCCTCGGCACTCGCCAGCTGGGCCTATGCCGGCCAGCCCACCCTGGGCCTCGGCGCCTCGGGCGCGGTCTCGGCGCTGATGGGCATGTACGCGGTGATGTACCGGCTGCGGCGCATCCGCTTCTTCTACCAGTTGTTCTTCTACTTCAACTACGTCACCGCGTCGGCCCTGCTGCTGCTGCCGGCCTGGATCGCCAACGAACTGCTGCAGCACTGGATCGGCGGCCAGGGCATTGCCTACATGGCCCACCTGGGCGGCCTGCTGACCGGCGCGGCGCTGATGGCCGCGGCCATGGCGCTGGGCCGCGTGAAGACGCCCGAGGCGGTGGCCGCGGAAGCGGCGCAAGGCAGCGGCGAGGACCACACCCACGAATTCGAACGCCACGTGGCCGCGGCGCGGCGACTCGGTGCCGAGATGAAGTTCGATGCCGCCACCGCCGAATGGCGCGCCGCCGCCCGTCTGCGCCCGCGCGACGCCGACACGCTGCGCGCCTGGTTCCACATCGCGCGGCTGCAGCCCGCGAGCGACGACTTCCACCAGGCTGCGCACCGCATCTTCCGCCTGCCGGCCACCGACCCGGACACCCTCGCGCTGCAACATGCCAGCTACCGCAGCTACCTCGACCAGGCGAGGCCCGGCGTGCGCCTACGGCCCGACGACATGGCACGGCTCGCGCGCCGCTTCACGCGCGCGGGGCAGTTCCAGGACGCCGACAAGCTCTGCCGCGTGCTGCTGAAGACCGCGCCCGCGCACGCCGAGCTGGCCGACACGCTCTCGGTCTGCGCCAACGGCCTGCTGCATGCGGGCGAACGCGAGATGGCGCGCGACTGGCTGCCGCACCTGCTGCGGCTGGCGCCGAACGACATGGTGACGCGCGCGCTCGAGCGCGCGTAACCCCGGGGCGTCAGGCGTCAGGTGGCCGGCCGCAGCAGCCAGCGCACTTCCTGCGTCTCGGCGCTTTCGGGATAGCGCGATTCGAGCGTCGAGAGGATAGGCTGCGCCATGTCGGTGCGGCCGAGCCCCTGCACCAGCACCCGTGCCGCGAGTTCGTAGGCCTGCGGGATCGCCGCATCGCCGCGGAAGCGCCGGTCGAAGCCCGACAGCAGCGCGAGCGCGCCGTGCGCGTCGCCGTTGCGCCATTCGGCCCGCGCCAGCGTCATCACCGTGGAAGGGTCGTCGAGCGCAAAGGCCTTGTCCTTCTCGCGGCAGGCCTTGAAGACCTTGAGCGCCTCGGACGCCAGGTCGCGCTGCATCAGCAGCGCGATGAAGCGGCGCGCATGGTCGAACAGCGTCGCCGCCTTGTCGGGCACGAGCAGCAGCACGCGGTGGTAGCGCCGGTGCGCCGCCAGGTCGTCGGCCGCCGCCGTGCGCTGCGCCTCGTAGGCCACGCCGAGTGCGCCGGCCAGGTCGCCGTCGGTCACCAACTGCGCCACCTCCGCGTCGGTGCGCTGCGCGGCGATCTGCGCGGGCGTGCGGCGGTCCGCCGGCGCACCGTCGTCGCGCCCGCCGCCGGGCAGCAGGTCGATGCCGAAGGCGTCATGGTGCTGGTACATCACGTAGCCCAGCAGGCTCGCCGTCACCCAGCCGAAGTAGATGAAGGCGAAGTTGGCGATCGGCAGCACGACCAGCCCGTCGATCACCGGCAACAGCAGGCTGATCGCGATCTGCGCGCCCGAGCTCAGCAGGAACAGGAAGAAGCACAGCAGCGCGTACGGCCAGCCGATGATGCGCATCGCATCCATGATGTGGCCGGGGTTCATGGCCTGGAAGAAGCTGGCCGACTGCACCAGCACGATCACCGCGGCCGGAAAGGTGAAGGACACGACGAACAGCGCCACCGTGCCGAGCACCGGGTCGAACCACGCGAGCCAGCCGATCACCGCGCCCTGCACCAGCGAGATCGCGAACAGCTTCCACGGCAGGTTGACCCAGTCGGGGTCGAGGGCGCGCGGAAAATCGGCCGAGCGCCAGATCCCCTGCGCGCCGAGCGCCGTGACCTTGAAACCGTAGCGGCTCGCGGCCAGCACGATGCCGAGTTCGATCAGCAGCAGCACCAGCGCGGGCGGCAGGATCGGGACCAGTTCGTACAGCATGCTGCAGAACGCGAGCAGCAGCCCGTAGCCGAGCGGACGCAGTTGCAGCGGAAACGCGAAGAAGGTGTTGAGCCGGTGCCAGAAAGGCGGCGGCAACGCGGGCGGATCGCCGGCGGCGGTGGTGTGGGGGGCGGTCGCGCGCACGATGCCGGCCCGCTACTTGAAGAAATCGCTCTGGCTCATGGCGCCGCGCCCGCCCAGGCGCACCACCGTCACGTCGTCGCCGTGCACCAGCCGCATCTGGCCCAGCTCACGTTCCAGGCGCTGCGTGAAGCTGCTCTTGAACTGCATGGCCGCTTCGCCCATCTTGAGCACGCTCGTGCCCTCGACGACGGCGCTCTTGCGGTCGCTGGCGATCTCGATGCGTTCGATCTGGTAGTCGTATTCGATCGTGAGAATGCCGCCCATGCGCTCGCCCATCGACGCGAACATGCCGAAGGTCTTGCGCGTGGCCTCGCAGGCCTGGTCGCGGTCGTGGGTCGAAGTCTGCGCCTGGCCCATCATGACCGTCCTGCTCTGGATGACGGCCTTCCTGCTGAGCTGCTTGCACAGCTTCTCGGCGTCGCGCATGTAGACCGCATGCGCCTCGTTCTCGTAGTACTTGCGCACCATCGCCTCGTCGAGCTTGCGCCCGCCGACGAAAAAGTACCACGCGCCCACGCAGAGCGCGAGCACGATTGCGATTTTCTTCATTCCTCGTTCGCACGCGCTGGTGCGCCCCGCTCCTCGTTTGGCGGCGGAGTATACGTGTCCGAAATGTCTCTCAGCGCGGCGGACGAGGCCCGGCGCGGGCTCAGCCGGCGCGGTAGAAGATGTAGTCGGCCTGGTACTTGACGATCTGCTTCTGGCCCATGTTCGATGCGCCGCAGGCCATGGCCGGCGCCACGCCGCCCCGGGTCGCCACGCGCTGGATGTAGCTCACGCCCTGCATCGCGCCCGCGCCCATGGCCGGGTTCGCCTTGACGAGCTGATGCGGAATGTTGCCGCTGCCGTTGGGCGCCACCGCCACCTGCGTGGCCGTGAGCTTGGAGCCGTCCATGCTCTCCCACGTGGCGGGCGGGCCGTAGTATTTGCCGACCTGCTTGCCGGCGCGGTCCATCAGGCGGGCGTCGGGGCCGACGAACACCCATTCGTGCTGCCCCGGCATGTTGGCCTTGGCCCGGCATTCGTAGGTGATGTCGCCGGCGCCCACGGTCTCCATGAACACGGCGTGGCCGGCCGGCACCTTCACCGCGTCGGGCAGGCTGGCCTGCGAATACATCATCGTGGGCTGGCTGGTGCCCATGCCGGAACAGGCGGCAAGGCCGGCGGCGGCAGCGAGGGCCGTCAGGGTGCGGAAGGTCATGGTCGGTTCCTTTGGTCGGGTAATGGACAGTGGTGATGAACGGATGAGCGCAATCGGTGGCCGCGCCCGCGCGCAGCGCGCCGCGACGGCCCCGGTTGCCTGTACGCAGGCCGAGGCCGGATGGATTCACATATGCAGACTGAATCCGCGCCCGCCCCGCCGCCGTACCCTGCTCATGCACGCCCATGCCCCACAATCCGCGCATGACAGTCCCCAGCCCAGACGCCGAGCTGATCGCCTTGATCGACCGCATCGGCCGCCGCGACGAAGCCGCCCTGCGCGAACTCTACGACCGCACCGCGCCGCGGCTCATGGGCCTCGCGATGCGCGTGGTACGGCAGCGCGAATGGGCCGAGGACGTGCTGCAGGAATCGTTCATGACGGTCTGGCGCGCCGCCGCCGACTACCGCGGCACGCTGAGCCCGCCGCTCGCCTGGCTGGGCCTGATCGTGCGCAGCCGCTCGCTCGACCTGCTGCGCCGCCGCACCGCCGACCGCGCCCAGCTGACGCAGGAGTTCGACGAGCTCATGGCCGAGACGCTCGAATCCGATGCGCCGAATCCCGTGGACACCGCCGATGCGAGCGAGCAGGCCTGGGCGCTGCACCAGTGCCTGAGCCAGCTCGAGGCCCGCCAGCGCGAGGTCGTGAGCCTGGCCTACCTGCGCGAACTGAGCCATGGCGAGCTGGCCGAACAGCTCAAGCTGCCGCTCGGCACTGTCAAGACCTGGATCCGGCGCGGGCTCGAGAAGCTGCGCGTGTGCATGGCGCGCTTCGCCTAGGCCCCAAGGAAGACGCTCAGCCATGAATCTCATCGCCCACCCTGACCTGCTCGACCTGCTGGCCGCAAGCCATGCGCTCGGCACCCTGCGCGGCGGCGCCCGCCGGCGCTTCGAAACCCTGGCGCGCGAACAGGCGCCGGTGCGCGCCGCGGCGCTCGTGTGGCAAGGCCGGCTCGCGAGCATGACCGAGCTGCAAAGCCCCGTCGTGCCCGACGCCGCCGTCTGGACCCGCATCCGCAACATGATCGAGGCCGAGCAGGCGCAGCAGGCGCTCGCGCGCCAGCGCCAGGCGCCGCCACCGCCCGCGCCGGGTGGATGGCTGCGCAGCCTCGCGCTCTGGCGCGGCGCCGCCGCGGCCGGCGCGCTCGCCACGGTGATGGCGGTGGTGGTCGGCGTGAACCTGCGCGAGCAGTTGCAGAACGCGCCCGCCATCCAGTACGTCGCGGTGCTGTCCGACGACAAGGACGCCGCCTCGATGCTCGTCACCTTCGACCCGAAGAAGCGCCAGCTCGTACTGCAGCGCGTAGGCAGCTACGACGAGGGCGCCGACAAGTCGCTGCAGCTCTGGGCCTTGCCGCCCGGCGGCGCGCCGCGCTCGCTCGGCGTGCTCGACCATGCGCCGGCGCTGCGGCTGCCTGCGTCAGAATCCGACGTTCGCGTGCCCGCGCTCGCGATCAGCCTCGAACCCAAGGGCGGCGTGCCGAGCGAGCGCGGCCCCACGGGCCCCGTGCTGTTCAAGGGCGCGCTGATCGAAAAGACGACCTGACCGAGTTTCCCGTCCCCCTGTTTGCGATGCCTTCGATGATGAAATCCGCGCTGGCGGGCCTGGCGCTCGCCGCCGCCACCGTGTTCGCCGCGCAGGCCCAGACCGCCTCGGCCGCCTTCCCCTACGAGGCCGACGGTTCCGCCCCGGCCGAGAACACTTCCGAGTACCTGGCGGCCAAGGCCCGCTGGCACAACGAACTCGCGGCCTTCGCGCGGGCCGACCAGCGGCGCTTTCCCGCCCCGGGCGGCGTGGTGTTCGTGGGCAGTTCGACCGTGCGCATGTGGAAAAACCTGTCGCAGGACTTCAGCCAGCTGCCCGAGATCGTCAACCGCGGCTTCGGCGGCTCGACGCTGGCCGACTGCAGCCTGTTCGCGCGCGACCTGGTGGTGCGCTACCGCCCGCGCCAGGTGCTGGTGTACGCCGGCGACAACGACCTGGCCGAAGGCCGCACGCCGCTGCAGGTGCTCGAGAGCTTCGCGCGCTTTGCCAACACGGTGCGCGCCGAACTGCCCGATGCGCGCATCAGCTTCATCTCGGTCAAGCCGAGCCCCTCGCGCGAGCATCTGCTGCCGCTGGTGCGCGAGACCAACAACGTGATCGCGGCCTACCTGAACCGGCTGCCGAACAGCGAATACATCGACATCTACACGCCCATGATCGGCGCCGACGGCCGCCCCCGGCCCGAGCTGTACCTCGCCGACCGGCTGCACCTGACGGACGAGGGCTACCGGCTCTGGCGCTCGATCATCGCGGCGCATCTGACCGGCGATGCGGCGGCGCCGGTGCCAGCGCCGCCGCCGGCGCCCGCGCTGCCCTGAGCGCCAGAAAAGGCGTGATCCGCTTCACGAAGCGCTTCGCATTTGGTCGGCAGCGGACCATTCCCGTCGAGAAACGACCCTAGACTCGCAGCGCAATCCGCGGGCGCCGCGGAATGCGCCGGTGTTCCCTTCATTCAAAAAAATCGCCGCGCCGGACGGCAAGGGAGAGTCTCGATGTCCATGAAATCCTGTGCAGCGATCCTGCTGTCGCTGCTCCTGTGCGCATGCGCCGCGAAGCCCGAGGCGGCGTCCGCCCCGCCGCCCGCGGCAGCAGCCAAGAAGGCCGTTGCCGCCGACGCGCTCGTTCGCCGGGCTGACGACCTGGTGAGCTCGAAAAAGCACGCGCAAGCGCTGCCGCTGCTCGATGAAGCCATTGCCCAGTACGAACGCGCATACCGCCAACCCGGTGTCCTCGTCTACTCTGCGCGCTCCGGCCCCGAAACCCTCGCCTATGCCCTCAACGGGCACAAGAAGAACACCCCCGCGCGCGTCTATGGCGCCGAATGGGGCCGCGCCTATTTCCTGAGAGGCTTCGCGCTGGTCGACCTTGATCGGATCCCCGAGGCCAAGGCGGCGTATGACGCTGCCATCGCGCTCTCTCCACGCAATTCGCAGTACCTGTCGGAACGAGGGCACATCCTTGCGCTCGAGCGCGACTGGCCGGGATCGCTGCAGGCCTTCGACGAAGCCCTGCGCGCGGTCGAACTCACACCGCCAGCGCTACATACGGGCGAACAGGCCCGGGCGCTGCGCGGCATGGCCTTTGCGCAGGTCGAACTCGGAAACCTCGACGCCGCCAAAGCACTGCACGAGCGTGTGCTGCGCATCGAGCCCGCGAACCCGATTTCCCTCAACGAACTTCGGTACATCCGGGATCTCGAGGCGAAGCGCCGCCCGTCAGCTCGGTAGCCACGTCCGCCGGCGGCGGCACGTCGGCGCCGCGCGCGACCCGCGCCACCGCGTACATCCCGCCGAACACCGCCAGCAGCAGCAGCCCGTCGCCCCACCAGGGGCGCGCCGTCTGGCTGTCGCCGAAGAAGGCCAGCACCAGCAGCACCGCGACGAGGTGCGCGCAGAACACCGGCAGCGAGGCCGAGCCCATGGCCTCGAGCCAGTGCAGGCGCGGAATCCGGCGCATGAGCCCGGGCCCGAAGCGCACCGCGAGGATGCCCAGCGCCAGCAGGTTGACCAGCCGCAGCGGCCCGAGCTGCCATTTGTCGAACAGCAGGTTCAATTCGACGTCGCCGCCGAACGGCGCCTGGCCGTTGATGCCGTGGTGGCGCCACCAGAACCCGTAGAGCGTGATCGCGAGCGCCGGGGCCCAGATCCAGGCCGGGAAATGCAGCGGCCGCGCGTCGGGCATGTTGCGGCTGGCGCCGATGCACAGCCCCGCGAACCACAGGAACTGCCACGCATAGCCGTTGAACGCGCCCATCTCGTGGAACGGCACCGGCAGTCCGAGCCAGTGCACCGCCAGGCCGTAGACCCACTCGCTCAGGCCGAACTGCGCCAGCGACCAGATCACGACGCTCGCCACCATGACCGCGGTCCAGCCGTGGCGCATCGCGAACGCCAGCACCCAGGGGCTCAGCAGCATGAAGAAGATGTACATCGGCAGGATGTCGAGCAGCGCCGGCTCGTAGATCAGCAGCAGCCCGAAGACGAAGCCCTTGACCGGCTCGGCGAGGTAGTACGACACCAGGTTCTTCACCGCCGGCTGGTCGATGTGCAGGCCCAGCGCGGTGATCACGGTGAACAGGAACAGCAGGATCGCCGCCTGGCACAGGTACACCTTGAGCACGCGGCGCCAGAAGGCCTGGCGCATCGGCTCGACGCCGCGCACGTGGCCGATCCGGCTGTAGACCAGACCGGCGACGAACGCCGACAGCAGCACGAAGCCCTCGGCCGCCGAGACGAAGCCGAAGGGCTGGCCCAGCGGATCGGTGACGCGCGTGGGCAGGTGCGTGACGGTCATCAGCACGAGCATCAGCCCGCGCAAGGCGTCTATTTCCCAGTAGCGTTTCATCGGTCGGCGGCGAGGTCTCGGTGGCGGTCTGCGCGGCGCACGCACGACGTAGCCAATTGTATGAAGACATCACGCTTGCCCCTCGGCCGCCGGCTTCGCCGGTCAGCGCCCTACTCCCACGGATCGATCAACTTCGCGCCCGCGGCGCGCAATCAGGTGGTCGACCGGAAGAATGCGGCCATCCAGGCGCGAACCTTCGGATCGCACGCGTTCTTGCGCGCCTCGGAAATGACGTTCGTGTCCAGCAGCAGCATCAGTCCGCCCGCCCTCTTTTGGAGCGGCGCTTGCAACACTCATGCGTCGACGTCCGCCGCGCCGATGCGAATGGGCTCGAAGTCGACGTCGATGCCGTCGGCTTCGGGCATCTGCAGCAGATCGACCAGGGAGTGCGCCGCCGCCCAGTCCGATGTTGGGCACATTACCAACCATGGTCAAGCGCTCCAATTGAAGAGGAAGCGAAGAGCGCCCCACGCAGGCCTGGTGCCGGCGCTGCGCTTGGCACCCTCTGGGGCAGGCCAGGCCTGCCTCGCAAATCGGCTACGCTGCGCGCTGCTTCAGGTGGAGAAACAATTGAAAAGACCCATTCCAGCATGGCTCCTGGCCAGCGGCGCGTTCCTGGCCGGCCCCGCCCTCGCGCTCCAGATCACCAGCCTCACGCCGCAGGGCGAGGTGTCCCGCGTGCGCCAGGTGGTCGCCAAGTTCGACCAGGCGGCGGTCGATTTCGGCGATCCCAAGGCGCCGCCGCCGCTCGCGGTGAGCTGCACCGACGCCCAGGCCGGCAAGGGCACCGGCCGCTGGACCGATGCGAAGCAGTGGGTCTACGACTTCGAGAACGACCTGCCGCCGGGCGTGCGCTGCACCGTGACGCGCATCGCGAGCTTCAAGCCGGCCTCGGGCGGCGAACTGACCGGCCCGGAGCGCTATCAGTTCAATAGCGGCGGGCCGTTCGTGCGCAACGTCATGCCCGGCACTTACGGCCGCATCGACGAGCAGCAGATGTTCGTGCTCGAGCTCAATGGCGCGGCCACCCTGGAGAGCGTGCGCCAGAACGTCTGGTGCGCGTCGGAAGACGTGGGCGAGCGCATTCCGGTGCGCCTGCTCGAAGGCGCGCAGCGCGGCGCCCTGCTCAAGGCCTTCGGCCGCGATAAGGCGGCCGAGAAGGAACCGCTGCGCTACGTGGCACTGCAGTGCAACCGCACGC
>CAMLCW010000025.1 GCA_946478645.1 uncultured Variovorax sp. | reverse complement strand
CGACCGCGCCACGCGCCTTGCCGAGTCCGAGGGATTCGGCCACGTCCTTCGAGACCGAGCCGATGGTCACGCCGATCAGGCCGCGCGACACGCGGCCGGTGGTGCGCAGCTGGTCGCTGACGCGGATCGCCTCGTCGATCGGGATCGAGAACGAGATGCCCATGTAGCCTCCCGAGCGCGAGTAGATCTGGCTGTTGATGCCGACCACTTCACCGCGCAGGTTGATCAGCGGGCCGCCCGAATTGCCGGGGTTGATCGCCACGTCGGTCTGGATCAGCGGCACCAGGTCGCCGGTGTCGCGCTGCTTCGCGCTCACGATGCCCGCGGTCACGGTGTTCTCGAGGCCGAAGGGCGAACCGATCGCCATCACCCATTCGCCGACGCGCAGCTTGGAGATGTCGCCGACCCTCACTACCGGCAGGCCCGTGGCCTCGATCTTGACCACCGCGACGTCGCTGCGCTTGTCGGCGCCGATCAGCTTGGCCTTGAACTCGCGCTTGTCGGTCAACGTGACGATGATCTCGGACGCATCCTCGATCACATGCGCATTGGTCATCACATAGCCGTCGGCGCTCAGGATGAAGCCCGAGCCCACGCCGCGCGGACGCTCTTCTTCCTGCGGCCGGTTCGGGCGCGGACCGGGCCGCGGATTGCCCGGCAGCGGCTGGCCGAAGAAGCGGCGGAAGAACTCCTGCATCTCCTCGTCCATCTCCCCGCCGCCACCGCCACGCGTGACCTTCTCGACCGTGCGGATACCGACGACGGCGGGGCCGACCTGCTCGACCAGGTCGGCGAAATCAGGCAGGCCGCGCGCCTGCGGCGTCTGAGGCACCTGCGGTGCCTGCGCATGGGCCGGGGCGGGAGGCAGCAGCGCTGCGGCGCCCGTCATTGCCATGCCGAATGCGAAGAGATAGGAACGAAGCTGTTGTCCCTCGACTTTGAACATCATCGGTTTTCTTTCAAAAGAACAGAGCGGCCAAAAGTAGAAGAGCTATGGAGTCTGCAATGCCAACTTGGTTCAGCACCGGCCGTAGGGCAGTTTCACTTCAGCGCGTCCTTGCAAGGCTCTGGGCGAATGCGTTGAGCGTCTGCTGCGGCACTTCGCCCACGGCAGTGAGCCACCAGTCGCTCGCCGGCTCGGGCAGCCGCCGGCGGATCGCGTTGGTGGCGCCGATGGTCAACACGCCATCGCGCGGCGCACGCTTTTCATCGTAGCGCTCGATGAAGAGCGACACCGAAGCGAGGCCATCGGAAAAGGTCCACTGGACGGTGCGTTCATTCGCGCTCTTGTCGCCCGCGGGGCGCCGGTAGAAGCTGCGCGGCCGAAAGCCCGCCACGGGCGCCTTGAGGGTCCAGCCCTCGTCGTGCGCGCTGCTGCGTTCGAGTTCGAGCTTCTCGACGCGGTAGCCACTGGTGTTCGACATCATCTGCAGCAGCGCCTGCGCCTTGATCGGCGCGTCGAGCTGCAGCTCCGAGAAAGCCGATTGCTCCACCACGCGGGATTCGCTGTCGACGGTCTGGAGCTTCACGAGCAGCCCGGAGCGGCGCTCGCTCCAGATGCGGTAGCCGAAGCGCAGCCCATCGTGCGGCACCAGCTGCACCACGTCGGCATCGAAACCGGCCACGCGGTCCTTGCCGAGCGCCCGGACCTCGTAGAAATCGCCGATCGACACATCTGGCTTGTCCGGCAGGTTGGGGAACAGATCGAGGTTCTCGCGCTTCTCGACCTTCACGACCTTGGACTCCGGCAGGAAAGTCATGACGTGCTGGTTGCGCCTGAAGGTCGAGCGCGGCGGCCCCGACAAGGCCTCGATGCGCTCGATCTGCATCTCGCCGTCGCGCACATGCCAGATGCGCGCGCTCGACAGGTCGCCGCCCGCGGCCGACACCACGAAGGTGCCGATGTAGTTGCGCTGCCGCGCCCCCGAGTGCATGCGCTGCAGCCACTCGACCACGCCGAGTGCAGGCGGCGCGTCGCCGGCCTGCGCCGCTGCCGTCCCCTTGGCTTCGGTCGTCCCGGACCGGGTCTGGGCGGCCGCGGCGTGGGCCAGGCAGAAGGCAGCGAACACCAGCGCGAACGCGCGAGCGGAGAGAGGCATCGGAACGGTCATCGAGCGTGGCGATCGGCGCACGTCAGCGCGAAGGGCCTTCGAAAGTCGCATTGCGCAGGAACCCAGAGGGCATCTGCGTAGCGCCGCCGGCCTGCTGATGCGCCTCGAGCAATTGGTCGAGTCGCGGATCGCGCAGCATCACCTGCGCGTTGCCGTTGCCGTTGCCGACCAGCACGCGCGAAGGCGCGAGCACCGCTGCAGTGCCCGATTGCGACTGTGGCTGCGACTGCGGTTGCGTCAACGCGAGCTGCGCGCCCGGCGCCTGCACGGCCGCGCCATTGCCGACCAGGGTCCAGCCGATGGCCGCCACGGCCATCAGCGACGCGGCACCGGCGACGAGTTTCCAGCGGAACACCGGTTCGTTGGCCGCGTCCGCCTTGCGCCGGACTGCCGGCACCGACGAAGCGGGCGCCACCGGCACCGCGGCCGGCCGCACCACCACGGGCTCCGCAGCCAGGCGCTGCTGGAAGCGCGTGAGGAAGGCATCGGTGTCGGTACAGGGCGAATGGACACCCGAGCGCAGCACGTCGCCCACGAGGTGGTAGGCCTGCCAGGCGCCGCGGGCGTCTTCTTGCGCGCAGACGGCCTCGATCGCCAGCGCCAGGTCCTCGCTCTGCAAATGACCGTCCGCCAGTGCGGACACTTGTTCACGAACCGTCATGCTCTGATTCATTTCATTCACCTGCTTACCTACCACCGCTTGCCGGACTGGTTGTCCAGCAATGGCTTGACCTTGGCCGAAATGGCCTCACGCGCCCGGAAGATACGCGAGCGCACCGTGCCGATAGGGCAATCCATGACCTCGGCGATCTCTTCGTAACTCATGCCCTCGATCTCGCGCAGGGTCACGGCCTGGCGCAGTTCTGCGGGCAGCGCCTCCATGGCCATCTCGACCACGCTGGCGATCTCGTTGGCCGCCAGCACCGATTCGGGGGTTTCGTCGGTGGTTGGTTCGTTTCCCGGACGGTAAGTTTCATCGTCGTCCTCAGAAGACGGCCGCAGCGCGCTTTCCGAGATGGTCGGGTCGCGCTTCATGTCGACCAGCGCCTTCTTGGCGGTGTTGACCGCGATGCGGTAGAGCCAGGTGTAGAACTGCGCGTCGCCGCGAAACTGGTGCAGTGCGCGATAGGCCCGGATGAAGGTCTCCTGCGCAATGTCCTCGACCAGGTCGACGTCGCGCACCATGCGCCCGATCAGGCGCTCGATCCGGCGCTGGTACTTGATGACCAGCAGTTCGAAGGCCTTCTGGTCGCCGGCCACGGTGCGCTGGACCAGTTGCAGGTCGACCTCCCCGGGGCGCGGCGCGGCCGCGGCGCCGTCAGGCAGGCCCGAGTCCGGTGGCACTGGTGGCACGGAAGTGGTCATCTGGCAGGTTCAGGGCGCATCGGCAGGCGCGGTCGCGCGCCACGGCTCATCGGCATCCGAGCCCGACGGGGCGCGCGAATATACCGCACGGCGCAGGTCGCGCCAGCGCTCGGGCATGGCGCTGTGCTCGGCCCAGACCCAGCGCACCGCCCGGCCCGGCTCGGCCAGCCGGATCAGCAGCAGCGACTGCAGGTCGAGCGCCACGGCGGCGCGCGCTGCGAGAACGGCCCGGCCGGCCTGCGCGCCCGCCAGCGTCCAGTGACGCCCGTCGAACCGCAGTTCGGCCACACCGTCGCTTCGAAGCGCGAGCGCGGCCGCGCCGCCCGAGAACAGCACGCTCAGCACCAGGAGCACCTGGCGCCAGCCCGGGGCATCGAAGAAATAGCAGGACACGCCCGCGCAGCATGCACCCAGTGCCCACGCGGCGATCAGGATCCGGGCTGCACCGCGCGAACGCCCGACCGGATAGCTCACCGACGGCGCGCTGTGCATGAAAGAGCGATGCTCAAACGCGCTTGAACACCAGCGTGCCGTTGGTGCCCCCGAAGCCGAAGTTGTTCTTGACCGCGACATCGATCTTCAGATCGCGCGCCTCGTTGGCGCAGTAGTCGAGATCGCACTCCGGATCCTGGTTGAAGATGTTGATGGTCGGCGGGCTCTTCTGGTGATGCAGCGCGAGCACCGTGAACACCGACTCGATGCCGCCGGCGCCGCCCAGCAGGTGGCCGGTCATCGACTTGGTGGAGTTCACGACCAGCTTCCTGGCATGGTCGCCGAAGGTGTTCTTGATCGCGTTGGTCTCGTTCAGGTCGCCCAGCGGCGTGGAAGTGCCGTGCGCATTGAGATACTGCACCTCGTCGGCGTTGACGCCTGCGTTGGCGAGCGCCATCGACATCGAGCGCCGCGGCCCGTCGACGTTGGGTGCCGTCATGTGGTACGCGTCGGCGCTCATGCCGAAGCCCGAGACCTCGGCGTAGATCTTGGCACCGCGCGCCTTGGCGTGCTCGTACTCCTCGAGCACGACCACCCCGGCGCCCTCGCCGAGCACGAAGCCGTCGCGGTCCTTGTCCCACGGGCGCGAGGCCGTGGCCGGATCGTCGTTGCGCGTGGAGAGTGCGCGCGCGGCCGCGAAGCCGCCGATGCCCAGCGGCGAGACGGTCGATTCGGCGCCGCCCGCAACCATCACGTCGGCATCGCCGTACTCGATCATGCGGGCCGACAGGCCGATCGCATGCAAGCCGGTGGTGCAGGCCGTGACGACCGCGATGTTCGGCCCCTGGAAGCCGTACTTGATGGAGACGTGGCCCGAGATCATGTTGATGATCGAGGCCGGCACGAAGAACGGCGACACGCGGCGAGGGCCCCGATTGACGAGCTCGCCGTGCGTTTCTTCGATCATCGGCAACCCGCCGATGCCGGAGCCGATGTTGCAGCCGATGCGCGTGGCCTCTTCGGGCGAGAGCGCATCACCGGTCTTGATGCCGCTGTCCTGCACGGCCTGGATGGCCGCGGCAAGGCCGAGATGGATGAAGCGGTCCATGTGGCGCGCTTCCTTCTCGGAGATGTATTGGGTGATGTCGAAACCCTTCACCTCGCCTGCGAACTTGCAGGCGAAGGCGCTTGCATCGAAGGCGGTGATGTTCGCGATGCCCGACTTCCCGGCCAACAGGTTGGCCCAGGATTCGGTCGCGGAGTTTCCGACAGGAGCGATGCAACCGAGTCCGGTCACGACGACGCGGCGTTTGGTCATGCCGGCAAACCTTTCTGGAAGCGTGGAGCAGCTGCCGATCGGCACCTGCGGTTCAGTGAAGAAGAGCCGCCGGGCGCCGTCGCAGCATCAGAAGGCCGATCAGGCCTTTTGATTCTTGGTGGCGTAATCGACGGCGTTTTGCACCGTGGTGATCTTTTCGGCATCTTCGTCGGGGATCTCGATGCCGAACTCGTCTTCGAGTGCCATCACGAGTTCGACCGTGTCGAGCGAGTCAGCGCCGAGGTCGGCCACGAAAGCCTTTTCATTCGTCACTTGGGACTCTTCCACGCCGAGCTGCTCGGCGATGATTTTCTTGACACGTGCTTCGATATCGCTCATTTGGTTCCCTCTGAGGGTTGTAGGTAACAGTGGATTTTAGCCGGGCGCATTGTGGCATTTGCCGCGCGTCCGGTACGGGAAAGCATTGCGCCTTTCGGCTACATGTGCATGCCGCCGTTGACGTGCAGTTCCTGCCCCGTCACGTACGACGCCTGAGGCGATGCGAGGTAGGCCACCGCATGCGCGATGTCGGCCGGCTTGCCCAGGTGTCCCAGCGGGATCTGCTGCAGCAGCGCCTGTTGCTGGGCCTCGGGCAGGCTGGCCGTCATGTCGGTTTCGATGAAGCCGGGCGCCACGCAGTTGACCGTGATGCTGCGGCTGCCGAGTTCGCGCGCGAGCGCGCGGGTCATGCCGGCAACGCCCGCCTTGGCGGCCGCATAGTTGGCCTGGCCGGCATTGCCCGACGCGCCCACCACGCTCGTGATGCTGATGATGCGGCCGTAGCGCTGCTTCATCATCGGACGGATCACGGCGCGCGAGAGCCGGAACACGGCCTTGAGATTGGTGTCGAGCACCGCGTCCCAGTCGTCGTCCTTGAGGCGCATGGCCAGCGTGTCGCGCGTGATGCCGGCGTTGTTGACCAGCACGTGGATGGCGCCGTAGGCCTTGACGATCTCGTCGATGAGCGCCTCGACGGCCGCACCGTCGTTCACGTCGAGCGCACGGCCGCGGCCGTCGAACGCGCTCAGGGCCGATGTGATCTTGGCCGCACTTTCGTTGGTGGTGCCGGTGCCGACCACTTTCAGGCCGCGCTGCGCGAGCTCAAGCGCGATCGCCGCGCCGATGCCGCGCGATGCGCCGGTGACCAGGGCGACCTGCCCTTCGAATTTTGGAATGCTCATAAAAGGAGTATCGGGCCTCGGGCCGCTCATCAATCGAGCAGTTGACGGGTGTCTGCGAGCGTTGCCGGGTCGTAAACCGACGCAGCCTCGAGCTCGGGGGCGATGCGCTTGACCGTACCGGCCAGCACCCGGCCGGGCCCGCACTCGATGATGGCGGCGACACCGCGCAGTTTCAAGGCCTGCACGCTCTCGACCCACCGCACCGGGCCGGCGGCCTGGCGCACCAGCGCCTCGCGGATGCGGTCGAGGTCGGTTTCCACCGCCACGTCGATGTTGTTGAGCACCGGAAACTGCGGCGCGGCCAGGCTGATCGTGCTGAGCTTCTCGCGCAGGGCCTCGGCGGCCGGCTTCATCAGGCTCGAATGGAACGGGGCCGACACCGGCAGCAGCAACGCACGCTTGGCGCCGCCGGCCTTGAGCAGTTCGCAGGCCTTGTCGACCGCGGCCTTGCTGCCGGCGATCACCGTTTGCATCGGATCGTTGAAGTTCACCGCCTCGACGACTTCGGTACTGTCCGCGCCGAAGGACGCAGTGGCCTCGGCGCAGCCGGCGATCACTTTCGCGGCCTCCATGCCAAGGACGGCCGCCATCGCACCCGCGCCGACCGGGACGGCCTGCTGCATCGCCTTGGCGCGGAACCGCACCAGCGGCGCGGCCTGCGCGAGCGTGAGCACGCCTGCCGCCACCAGCGCCGAATACTCGCCGAGCGAATGGCCCGCGACCACCGCGGGGGCCGCGCCGCCTTCCGCGAGCCAGGCACGCCAGGCAGCGACCCCGGCCACGAGCATCACGGGCTGGGTGTTGGTGGTGAGCGCCAGCGCTTCCTTGGGACCGTTCTTGATCAGCGCGCCGACGTCTTCGCCGAGCGCTTCGGACGCCTCGCGCAGGGTTTCGGCCACGGCCGGGTGCTCACCCCAGGCGTCGAGCATGCCGACGGCCTGCGAACCCTGGCCCGGAAAGACAAAAGCAAAGGATTTCATTGTTCTTTATGGCTCATGCGAGCGCCGCCGTGCTCGACCGCGCGCGGTCGCACGCTATAGATTGAGTAGAACCGCGCCCCAGGTGAAGCCGCCGCCCACGCCTTCGAGCATCAACGTGTCGCCCTTCTTCACCCGTCCGGACCGCACGGCTTCGTCGAGCGCCAGCGGGATCGAGGCGGCCGACGTGTTGCCATGCTCGTTCACCGTGACGACGAGCTTCTCGCGCGGCAGCTTGAGCTTCTTCGCCGTGCCTTCCATGATCCGGATGTTGGCCTGGTGCGGAATCAGCCAGTCGATGTCGGCCTCGGTCTTGCCGGCTTTCGCGAGCGTGGCGCGGGCGGCGTCCTCGAGCACGCGCACGGCGAGCTTGAAGACGGCCTGGCCGTCCATGTGCAGCAGCGGCGTGCCGAGCACGTTGCCGCCCGAGACATGGCCGGGCACACACAGGATGCCCACGTGCTTGCCGTCCGCATGCAGGTCGCTCGCGAGGATGCCGGGCTCCTCGCTGGCCTCGAGCACCACCGCGCCCGCGCCGTCGCCGAACAGCACGCAGGTGGTTCGGTCGTTGAAATCGAGGATGCGCGAGAACACCTCGGCGCCCACCACCAGCGCGCAGCGCGCCGTGCCGGTGCGGATCATGGCGTCGGCCACGGTGAGTGCGTAGACGAAGCCGCTGCAGACCGCCTGCACGTCGAAGGCCGGGCAGCCGGCAATGCCGAGCTTGTTCTGGAGGATCGCGGCCGACGACGGAAACACCATGTCCGGCGTGGAGGTCGCGACGATGATCAGGTCGACGTCCTCCGCCTTGCGGCCTGCCGCCTCGAGGGCGTGGCGGGCCGCTTCGAGCCCGAGATCGCTGCTCGACACCTCGGGTGCCGCGAAGTGGCGCGCGTGGATGCCGGTGCGCTCGACGATCCACTGGTTCGAAGTCTCGATGCCGCGCAGCGCCAGCTCACTGGCGAGGTCGTCGTTGGTCACCCGGCGCGGTGGCAGGTAGCTGCCGGTGCCGGTGATGCGTGAATAAGTGCTCATCAAGCGTGAAGGGCCGTCGCGTCCTGAGACACCGCGGGCTCCTGGCGCGCGAGCAGTGGCGCGGCGTGAGCAATGCGGGCCCGCACGCGATCGAGCAGGTTGTTGCGAGCGGCATCATAAGCGCGATCGAGCGCATGGCCGAAAGCCACTTCGTCGGCCGAGCCATGGCTCTTGAAAACCAGCCCGCGCAGCCCGAGCAAGGCCGCACCGTTGTAGCGACGATGATCCAACCGGCTTTTGAACGCTTTTAGGACCGGATAGGCCGCAATTGCCGCCAGTTTCGTGAAGATATTTCGGGAGAACTCGACCCGAATGAAATCCCCGATCATCGAGGCCACGCCCTCGCTGGCCTTGAGCGCCACATTTCCGACGAAGCCGTCGCAGACGACGATGTCGGTCGTGCCCTTGAAAATGTCGTTGCCTTCCACGTTGCCGTAGAAGTTGAGATCTTTCGAATTGGCAGCAGTTCGAAGCAGTTGACTTGCTTTTTTGATCGTTTCGCTGCCCTTGATGGCTTCCTCGCCGATATTGAGCAGACCCACCGACGGCGCTTCGTTGCCCGTGAGCGCCGACACCAGCGCCGAGCCGAGCACGGCGAACTGGAGCAGGTCCTCGGCGTCGCAATCGACGTTGGCGCCCAGGTCGAGCACGGTCGTCGCGCCGCCCTTGACGTTGGGCAGCTGCGGCGCGATCGCAGGGCGGTCGATGCCGTCGAGCGTCTTGAGCAGGTAGCGCGCGATCGCCATCAGGGCGCCGGTATTGCCGGCGGAGACAGCCGCATGCGCAGCGCCGTCCTTCACCTGCTGGATCGCCACGCGCATCGAGGAATCCTTCTTCTTGCGCAGCGCGATCTCGATCGGGTCGTCCATGCCCACGACCTCGCTGGCCGGCACGACGCGCGCGCGCGGATGGGCAGCGAAGCCCGCCAAGGCGGCCGGCGCCCCGACGAGCAGCAACGAGGCCTCGCTGTGCCGCTCGAGGAACGCGCGGCAGGCCGCGAGCGTGACGCGCGGCCCATGGTCGCCTCCCATGCAATCGACGGCGAGCGTGATTGCGGCAGGCGCAGCAGTGGATTCGGGAGAAGAAGACGCAGCCATCAAAACAAAGGCCCGACGCTACGGCGAAAGTAGCTTCGGGCCTCGGCCTTGGAATACGAAATCAGACGTCGGACTTGTTCTTGAGCACCTGGCGGCCACGGTAGAAACCGTTGGGGCTGATGTGGTGGCGCAGGTGCGTTTCGCCCGTGGTGGGCTCGACGGCGATACCGGGCACGACCAGCGCGTTGTGCGAACGGTGCATGCCACGCTTGGAAGGCGACTTCTTGTTTTGCTGGACGGCCATGATGGCTCCTGGACTGTGAGGTAGGTGGTAATTGGATGCGCTTTCTGGCGGTGGCAATGCATGGCAGTGTTGCTCTCATTGCTGTTCACCGCGGCGCGCGCGAAGCCCATGATTATAGCCCAGCCGACGGGAAAGGGCTACTTGCCCTCTTTGGGGCCGCGCGGGCGCAGCGTGCCGAGCACCGCAAACGGGTTCGGTTTGGCCTCTTCGGCCGCCTTGAAATCGTCGTCGCTGGACGAGAGCCGCACCGGCACGGGACAGACGTCATGAACGGGCGTGACGGGAATCTCCATCAGCAGTTCGTCCTCGACGAGCGCGCGCAGGTCGAAATCGCGGCTCATGGCGAGCACGTCTTCCTCGGCCTCCTCGTCCTCGGCTTCGGCCGTGGCCTCGTCGGCGACAAAGCGGAACCAGCGGTTCACCACGACGGGCGTCGCCACCGGCGTCAGGCAGCGCTGGCAGGTCAGCGGGAGCGTCGCTTCGGCGTCCAGGTGCAGCCAGGGCTCGGCCTTGCCGTCGGCACCGGGGCGCTCCTCGCCGCTGGCGCTCCAGCGCACGAGCGCGTCGGTCTCGGCGCCGGTCGCCAGCTCGGCCGCAACGCGTGCGTAGGTCACAACCGGATCGGCCGCTTCCAGCGTTGTGCCGGCAAGGGCAAAGCGGGCCACGTCGAGCCGTTCGGGGGCAAATTCTCTCTTCATCCACGCCAGTCTAGCGCGCTCACGCACAATCATCCCATGCAACGCCCCGTGATCCTCGCCTCGACCTCGCGCTACCGCCGCGAACTGCTCTCCCGCCTGCGGCTGCCCTTCGACGTGCAGCCCCCCGACGTCGACGAAACGCCGCGCGCCGGCGAAACGCCGCGCGCGCTGGCCGAACGCCTGGCGCTCGAAAAAGCGAACGCGGTCGCGGCACGCTTTCCCGAGGCCGTGGTGATCGGCTCCGACCAGGTGGCCGACCTGGCCGGCGAGGCGCTCGGCAAGCCGGGCGACCATGCGCGCGCGACCGCGCAGCTGCGCCGCATGCGCGGCCAGACGCTGGTGTTCCAGACCGCCGTGGCCGTGGTCTGCCGTGCGAGCGGTTTCGTACAGCGCGACCTGGCCCCCGTCCGGGTGGTGTTCCGCGATCTCGGCGACGACGCCATCGAACGCTATCTGCAGGCCGAGCAGCCCTACGACTGCGCCGGCAGCGCCAAAAGCGAAGGCCTCGGCATCGCCCTGCTCGACGCCATCGACAGCGACGACCCCACGGCGCTCGTGGGCTTGCCGCTGATCCGCACCTGTCGGATGCTGCGCGCCGCGGGGGTCGAACTCCTGTGACGCCGGGCAAGCTCTACCTCGTGCCCGCGCCGCTCGACTTCGGCTGCGAACCACAAGCGCCGCTGCAGGACGCACTTCCGCTCGGGACCCTGCAGGTCGCCGCGGGGCTGACGCACTGGATCTGCGAGAACGCGAAGTCGGCACGCGCCTACCTGAAGCGGATCGATGCGGTGGTGCCGCTCGCGGCGCCGCTGCAAGCCCAGGACATCCGCGAACTGCCGCGCGAAGTGCACAAGAAGGGCGACCATGCGGGCCAGTTCGACGCCCGGCCGCTGCTCGCCGCCGCGCTCGAGGGGCACGACATCGGCCTGCTCAGCGAGGCCGGCATGCCGGCCGTGGCCGATCCGGGCTCCTCGGTCGCCCGGGCCGCGCACGACCTCGGCCTGGCCGTGGTCCCGCTCACCGGCCCGGTCTCGCTGCTGCTGGCGCTGGCGGCGAGCGGCCTCAACGGCCAGAACTTCGCCTTCGTCGGCTACCTGCCGCAGGACGCCGGCGAGCGCCAGGTGCGCATCCGCGAACTCGAGGCGCTGGCGCTGCGGACCGGCCAGACCCAGCTGTTCATCGAGACGCCCTACCGCAACGCCGCGCTGTTGCAGGCGCTGGTGCAGACGCTGCAGCACAACACGCGGCTCGCCGTCGCGCGCGGGCTGACGCTGGCCAATGCCGAGGTTCGCAGCCAGACCGCGAAGGCGTGGCGCACCCAAGCAAAGGACGCCGCCGACGAGCGCCTGCCGGCCGTCTTCGCGATCGGGCGTTGACGATGCAGGTCACCGCCACCCACCGCTGGGCCTCGCGCACGCAGTTCTTTTCCTCCGGCTTCATCTTCGCCACCTGGGGCGTGCACGTGCCCACGGTGAAGGCGCACTACGGCATCGACGAGGCGCAGCTCGGCCTGGCCATGCTCGCGGCCGGCGCGGGCGCGATGTTCGGGCTCACGAGCGCAGGCCGATGGATCGGGCGCCACGGCGCGCGCCGCATGGCGGCCATTTGCGGCTGCATCTACGCACTGCTGCTCGCGGGGCTGATCGCCATGCCCGGCTACCTTGCACTGCTGGCCCTGCTGGCCGCCTTCGGGCTCGTCACCAGCGTCTTCGACGTGGCCATCAACACCGAGGCGGCCCAGCTCGAACTGCAGGGCGGCAAGCCGCTGATGAGCGGCATGCACGGCATGTTCAGCCTCGGCGGCATGGCCGGCGCCGCGAGCGGCAGCGCCGTCCTCGCCGCCGGGCTCGGGGCGCAGGCGCATCTGCTGGGGGTCGCGGCCGTGATGGTGGCCGCGGTCGCCATCGCCTCGACCCGCATGCTGCCACCGGTTGCCGCTGCCGGCGATGCCGGCGCGAGCCACGGCTTCCGGCTGCCGCGCGGCACGCTTGCGGTGCTGGGCGTGCTGGCAGCGCTGGGCCTGATCGCCGAGGGCGCCATCTACGACTGGAGCGTGCTGTACATGCAGCAGGAGCTGCAAAGTCCGCAGCAGCAGGCCGCCCTCGCCTATGCGAGTTTTTCGGCGGCCATGGCGGCGGCGCGCTTCGGCGGCGACGCGTTGCGTGCGCGCTTTTCGCCCGCGGCCCTGCTGCTCGGCAGCGGGCTGCTCGCGGCCGCCGCCATGACGCTGGTGCTGCTGACCCACCAGCCGTGGGTCGCACTGCTCGGTTTCGCAGGTGGGGGCGTGGGCTTTGCGAACGTGGTGCCGATCCTGTTCGGCGCCTCGGCCCGCGTGCCGGGCGTGGAGCCCGCGAGCGGCATTGCCGCGGTCTCGGCCGTGGCGTACCTCGGCTTCATGGCGGGGCCGGCGGTCATCGGCCTGCTGGCGCGCGCCAGTTCACTGACGGCCGCACTCTACGTGGTGGTGGTCTTCGCGGCGGCGCTCGCGGCGTCGGCGCGCTACACCGAGCGCGGCACCCGCGCCTGATCGATCCGGGCAGCCACTGCCGGGTTCAGCGCAGCGCCGGCGATGCGGACTGCAGCGAGCGCACCGTGGCGTCGCCCATGGCGGCACCGAACTTCTTCGCGAGCTTCTCGGCCACGTTGTCGCGTCGCGTGTAGTCGGTGACTTCCTCGGCCTTGATGACTTCGCGCGCCACATAGTCGACGTTGCCCAGCTGGTCGGCCAGGCCGTATTCGACCGCCTGCTCACCGCTCCAGAACAGGCCGCTGAAGAGGCCCGGCGTGTCGAGCTTGAGCCGGTCGCCGCGCCCGCTCTTCACCACGTTGATGAACTGCGTGTGGATCTGGTCGAGCATGGCCTGCGCATGGGCACGCTGCGCGTCGTTCATGGGGCTGAACGGATCGAGGAAGCCCTTGTTCTCACCCGACGTGAGCAGGCGGCGTTCCACGCCGACCTTCTCCATCACGCCCGTGAAGCCGAAGCCGTCCATCAGCACGCCGATGCTGCCGACGATGCTGGCCTTGTCCACGAAGATCTTGTCGGTGGCGGCCGCGATGTAGTAGGCCGCCGAGGCACAGGTTTCCTCGACCACGGCATAGACCGGCTTCTTGTGCTTGGCCTTCAGGCGCTTGATCTCGTCGCTGATGATGCCGGCCTGCACCGGGCTGCCGCCGGGCGAATTGATGAGCAGCACGATGCCCTTGGCGCCCTGGTCCTCGAAAGCCGTCTTCAGGGCGGCAATCACGAACTCGGCACTCGCGTCGCTGCCGTTGGCGATCTCTCCCTTGACCTCGACCACGGCCGTGTGCGCCGTGCTCGTGGCGGTGCTCGGCGCGCTGCGCGTCATGCCCAGCCACACCAGGAACACGAAGAAGGCGAGCCACGACAGCCGCACGAAGGTCTTCCAGCGGCGCGCCGTCTTCTGTTCGTTCAGCGATGCAAAAGCGAGTTTCTCGAGCGTTGCGCGCTCCCAGCCGGGGCGTTGCGTAGGATCTTTGGCCATGTTTCTCGACGCGCCCTGCGAGGACGCCATAGGGTTCGCCGGCTCGAAGGGTTCGAAGCCTTCGGGTTCCGTGCGGTTCGAATCGGTCATTTCAGAATGTCAGGGGATGGAGGTTCCAGGCAGTATGCCAGTGCACCACGCCGTGGCTTTCGCTCAAGGCGATCTTCACGAGGCCGCCGCGGCATGGGCCGCCCGCGCATTCGCCCGTGTCGGGCCGGTAGACCGCGCCGTGCGTGGCGCAGAGCAGCCACTGGCCCGAATCGTCGAAGAAGCGGTCGGGCTGGAAGTCCATCTCCATCGCCACATGGCTGCACCGGTTCAGGTAGGCGTGCGGCTGCCCTTCGAAGCGCACCGCGAAGGCCCGGCAGGTCTCGCCGCCGTAGACCACGTCGAAGGGAACGGCAAGGCCGCCTTCGACCAGGTCGGACGCGTTGCACAGGGGAATGCGCTGTTCTTCGCTCGTCATCGCGCCATTGTCAGGCGTTCGTCAGGCGTTCTCGAGCAGCCAGGCCTCGAGGCTGGCCACCGAGTGGGCGACGAACAACGGTTTCAGTTCGTCGAAGCTGCCGGGCTCGTGCGCGCCGTAGCTCACGCCCACGCTCGCGCAGCCGGCATTGAGCGCGAGCTGCAGATCGTGCGTGGTGTCGCCGATCATCAAGGTGCGCTCCGCCGGCACGTCGAGCTCTTCCATCAGTTCGAGCAGCATCCGCGGATGCGGCTTGCCGAAGGTCTCGTCGGCCGTGCGCGAGCCGTCGAAGCGCTCGCGCAGCGCCACCGACCGGAGCGCTTCGTTGAGGCCGCGGCGCGACTTGCCCGTGGCCACGGCCAGCTTGTGGCCGCGCGCACGCAGCGCATCGAGCATCTGCAGCACGCCGTCGAACAGCACGAGGTCGTCCTGGTGCTGCAGGTAGTGGTAGCGGTAGCGGGCGCCGAGCTCGGGGTATTTTTCCTTCGGCACGTCGGGGGCCGCGCGCGCAAGCGCCTCGGCCAGGCCCAGGCCGATCACCCAGGCGGCGTCGTTCTCGCTCGGCTTCGCGCCGCCGACGTCGACCACGGCGGCCTGGATGCAGCGCACGATGAGCCGCGTCGAATCGTAGAGCGTGCCGTCCCAGTCGAAGGCGATCAGGTCGAAGCGCAGGGGTCTGGAAGAATCAGTCATGGGACGTGGGAAGAGGATGTTGGGCCAGCGCCTCGAGCGCGGCCTGCGGCATCAAGCCGTTCAGCTCGGGCGGCAGGCCGGCCTGCAGCGCCACGCGTTCGCCGGTCGCGGGATGGTTGAACTGAAGCCGCCAGGCATGCAGGAACATGCGCTTCAGGCCCCGCTTGTGGAGCGCGCGCTGGCGCCCGGAGTCGCCGTACTTGTCGTCGCCCGCGATCGGATGCCCCGCCGAGGCCAGGTGCACCCGGATCTGGTGCGTGCGGCCGGTCTTGATGGTGACCGCGAGCAGCGACATCGGCGCGGCCTCGCCGGGGAGCGTGAGCCGCGCGAGCACGCGCACCAGGGTCACGGCGCGCATGGCGTCGGGGTGGTCCTTGGCGACCACGCGCACGCGGCGCTCGCCGGCGCCCGCGCCGTCACCGGGCAGCAGGAAACGCGCGAGCGGCGCATCGAGCACCTTCTTGTTGGCGGGCCAGGTTCCCTCGACCAGGGCCAGGTAGGTCTTGCCGGTCTCGCGCTCGCGGAACTGGTCCTGCAGCGCCACCAGCGCACTGCGCTTCTTGGCCACGAGCAGGATGCCCGAGGTCTCGCGGTCGAGCCGGTGCACCAGTTCGAGGAATTTCGCGCCGGGCCGGGCCGTGCGCAGCTGTTCGATCACGCCGAAGCTCACGCCGCTGCCGCCATGTACCGCCACGCCGGCGGGCTTGTCGATGGCGAGCACGGCGTCGTCCTCGAGCAGCACCGGGAACTCGCGCGCGGGCGCGGGCGGCGCGGCGCCCTCCTCGGCACGTGCCGAGATCCGCACCGGCGGCAGCCGCAGCACGTCGCCGGCCTCGATGCGGGTTTCGGCCTGCACGCGTCCCTTGTTGATGCGCACCTCGCCCGACCGGATGATGCGATAGACATGCGTCTTGGGAACGCCCTTCAGGTGGCGGAAAAGGAAGTTGTCGAGGCGCTGTCCGGCCGATTCGGCGTCCACAGTAATGAATTTGATGGACACGCCGGGCGCGCCGCCTTCATTTCCCGCGTTTTCGGGCGCCGCGGGGCTTTCCTTCGCACCTATAATGTTTTTCACCAGCGCGGTCGTGTAAGTGCTTGATAAGACAGAAGTTTAGACCACTGCAGTCAAGCACCCACTACAACGCTGCGAGGTCGATGCCGCTTTGGCGCCGAGACTGCAAACCCCGCGCAAGCGCGCAAAGTGGCAGGCCCTGCACCCAAGTCAAGCCGACACCCACGAAACACCGATACGGAATACCCAGCCTGCAGCTTCCAAGCTGCAGGCGGATCGAAGCGAGTCCCTTGTGTTGATGCTGCTGATTCAACTGTGCCTTCGCTGGCCGACCTGGCTTCTGCCAGCGGCCTCCGGCATGGAATCATCCGCACCGCGCGCCACCCTTGCGCACCCTGCCATCGAAAAGATGGCTGCTCAACACCGAATCTGGCTCGCGCCCATCCACGCGCCCCCACCCCGCTTGTCCTCCTGAGCTGACGCTCGAGAGGCTTGTCCGCGCGCCTGCGCGGCACAGCACAGCATCCGGGGCCAAGCGGCAATTCCCCTCGTTTCGCGGGCGTCGTCCGTGCATCGTTGGCCCGTCATGGGCCTGTAGAACGATACATAGAAGGACAACGCATCATGAAGCGGATGCTGATCAATGCCACGCAGGCCGAAGAACGCCGCCTGGCCATCGTCGACGGGCAGAAGCTCCTCGACTACGAGATCGAGATCGAAGGGCGCGAACAGCGCAAGGGCAACATCTACAAGGCCGTCGTGACGCGGGTCGAGCCCTCGCTCGAAGCCTGCTTCGTCGACTACGGCGAAGACCGCCACGGCTTCCTGCCGTTCAAGGAAATCTCCAAGCAATACTTCGCCGAAGGCGTTTCGGCCAGCCAGGCGCGCATCCAGGACGTCATCAAGGAAGGCCAGGAACTGGTCGTCCAGGTCGAGAAGGAAGAACGCGGCAACAAGGGCGCAGCCCTCACCACCTTCATCTCGCTGGCCGGCCGCTATGTCGTGCTGATGCCGAACAACCCGCGCGGCGGTGGCGTTTCGCGCCGCATCGAGGGCGACGACCGCGCCGAGCTCAAGGAGGCGATGGACCAGCTCGAGTACCCGAAGGGCATGAGCATCATCGCGCGCACCGCCGGCATCGGCCGCTCGGCGCCCGAACTCCAGTGGGACCTGAACTACCTGCTCAAGCTCTGGAGCGCCATCGACGGCGCGGCCAAGGGCGGCAAGGGCGCTTTCCTGATCTACCAGGAATCCTCGCTCGTCATCCGCGCCATCCGTGACTACTTCAATCACGACATCGGCGACATCCTGATCGACACCGACGACATCTACGAGCAGGCGCAGCAGTTCATGGCGCACGTCATGCCCGAGCATGCCGCCCGCGTGAAGCGCTACCGCGACGACGCGGCGCTGTTCAGCCGCTTCCAGATCGAGCACCAGATCGAGTCGGCCTATGCCCGCACCGTGCAACTGCCTTCGGGCGGCGCGATCGTGATCGACCACACCGAAGCCCTCGTGTCGGTCGACGTGAACTCGGCCCGCGCCATCAAGGGCGGCGACATCGAGGAAACCGCCACGCGCACCAACCTCGAAGCCGCCGACGAAGTGGCGCGCCAGATGCGCCTGCGCGACCTCGGCGGCCTGATCGTCATCGACTTCATCGACATGGACGAGTCGAAGAACCGCCGCGAAGTCGAAAGCCGCCTGCGCGACGCGCTGCGGCAAGACCGCGCGCGCGTGCAGTTCGGCTCGATCAGCAAGTTCGGCCTGATGGAAATGAGCCGCCAGCGCCTGAAGCCGGCGCTGTCGGAAGGCTCGTCGATTCCCTGCCCCCGCTGCGGCGGCTCGGGCCACATCCGCGACACCGAATCGAGCGCGCTGCAGATCCTGCGCATCATTCAGGAAGAGTGTCTGAAGGACAACACGGCCGCCGTGCACGTGCAGGTGCCGGTCGAAGTCGCCTCGTTCCTGCTGAACGAAAAGCGCCCCGAGATCGCCAAGATCGAGCTCAAGCAGCGCGTCACCGTGCTCATGGTGCCGAACAAGACGCTCGAAACGCCCAACTACAAGCTCGAGCGCCTGAAGCACGACGACCCGCGGCTCGACCACATTGAGGCCAGCTACAAGATGGCCGACGAGGTCGAGGACCCGACCTCGGTCACGCGCCGCTCGCAGGAGCCGACCAACAAGCAGACGCCGGTCATCAAGGGCGTGCTGCCCGACGCACCGGCGCCCGTGGCGGTGCCCCGGCCCGAGCCGGTGCGCGCCCCCGCGGCCTTGGCCCCGGCACCCGTTGCACCGCCGGTCGCGATCGCACCGGCACCGGCCGAGACGGGCTTCTTCGCACGCCTGAAGAGCTGGTTCTCGGGCACGCCGGCTCCGGCGCCCGCACCGAGCACCATGATCCCGGTCGAGCCCCCGAAGCCCACCCGGCGCGACGGCGGCCGCCCGGGCCGCGATGGCGAGGCGCGCGGCGCCCGCGGTGACGGCGAACAGCGCCGCGGTGGCCGCACCGGCGAGAACGGTGGCCGCTCGGGCGGGCGCGACGGCGAACGCCGCGGCGGACGCGGCGGCGAGCGCCGCGAAGGACGCGAACAGCGCGAAGCACGCGGCAATGGCAGCGAACTCCGCAACGACGCCGCCGCCCAGCCGCGCGAGCAGCGTGAACCGCGCGAGGCGCGCGAACCTCGTGAAGCCCGCGCCCCGCGCGACGGCGAGCAGCGCCGCGGTGGCCGCGGCGAACGCCGCGACGGCGAAGGCCGCGCTGCACGCGCGGCATCGTCCGAGCCGATCGACAACAACAACCTCGAAGCCCAGCAACTCGCGCCCAACGGCGCGGCCGGCGACGAAGGCAGCACCACCGCCGAGCGCGCACCGCGCGCCCGCGGCGGCGAACGCCGTGAGCGCGGTGAGCGTGGCGAGCGCGGCGAACAGCAGCAACGCAACGACACCGAGATGGCGCGCGAGGCGACCGACGGCGACAACGCCGCCGCACCGCAGGACGGCATGCAGCCCGAACGCGCGCCGCGCAGCGGCCGCGACGAGCGCGGCCCGCGTGGCGAGCGTGGCGAAGGCCGCCGCGAGCGCCGCGGCGAAGGCCAGCCGCGCTTCGGCAGCGAAAGCGACGCAGCCGCCACGCAGGACGACGCCGGACGCGCTGCGGCCGAGCCGGCCGAACTCGCAGCCGGAACCGATGGCGAAGCGCCGCGCCGCGATGGCGAAGAGCGCCGCGGCCGTTCACGCGACCGCTATGGCCGCGACCGCCGCGAACGCGCCCCGCGCGACGACGGCGAAGCCAGGCCCGCGGCCGAAGGCGCCGCTGCCGTCGCAGGAACGGACGACGCCGCCTTTGCCGCGCAAGTGCCCGCCGATCGCGCGGTCGCCGAAGAGGCACCGGCACGACGCAGCTACTTCGACCGCCCGGCCGAAACGCCTGTCGCCGAAGCCGCAGCACCGGCCATCGCCCCGGCCACGGTCGCAGTGCCTGCACCTGCACCTGCACCTGCACCTGCACCTGCACCGGCACCGGCACCCGTTCCCGCGCCGGTGGCTGCGCTCGCTGCGGCGGCACCCGTGGCCTCCGCGAGCCAGCCCGCCGCCAACGGCCGGGCGCTGCCGAAGGTCCAATCCTTCGAGCTGCCGCTCGACGAGCTGGCGCAGATCGCCGAGAAATCGGGCCTGCAGTGGGTGAACTCCGACGCCGAGCGCATCGCGCAGGCACGCGCCGCGATCGAGGCCGAGCCGAAGCCGGTGCACGTGCCGCGCGAGCGCCCGCCGGCGGTCGTGATCGATGAAGGCCCGCTGGTGCTGGTCGAGACCCGCCGCGACCTCGGCGCGATGAGCCTGCCGTTCGAGAAGGCCGCAGCGCCGTCCGACGCTCAAAGCGTGAACTGACGCAGCCACTAGCCACCGGGTCGCGAGGCCCGGCGGCCCATGAAAAACGGCGCCTCATCGGCGCCGTTTCTCATTGCTCGCGAGCTTTCCTGCGATCAGGCTTTCGCGGCCTGCGCCTGCGCCTGCGCGGCGCGCTTCCAGGCCACCGCCGCCTGTGCTTCGTCGCCACGCGCTTCCGCCAGCTCGGCGAGCGCGAGCCAGGCGCGGCGGTACAGGTCGGTGTCCTGCAGCGATTGGCCCGCCTGGGTGAGCAGTTGCTGTGCCTTGCCCCAGAGCTGGTGCTTCATGCAGGCCATACCGGCGAGGTACTGCAGGTTGGGATCGCGCGGGTTGTTGCGCTGGGCCGCTTCGATGCGCGCCAGCCATTCGGGGTCGACCGAATCGAAGCCCGCTTCGAGCGCACGCGCGAGCTTCACGCCGAGCGCGTCGCCGAGGCCCTGCGGCTGCGAGACCATGCGTTCCCAGGCCGGCAGCAGCCAGCTGCGCGCCACCGACAAGTCGCCGCGCAGCACCACCATGCGCTGGGCGGCATGGATCGCCACCTCGGGCATTTCGCGCTCGGCCGGCTCGAGCTCCGACCATGCGCGCAGCAGCTGCGCCGGATCGTGCGCGCCCGACAGCAGGTCGGTGGCCAGCCCGCGCACGATGCTGCGCGCCGCGGCTTCCGAGAAGGCCCGGTGCTTGGCCAGCAGGCGTGCGGTTTCGAGTGCTTCGAGCGTGCGCCCTTCCTGGCGCGCGGCCTTGAGGCGGATCCGCAGCGCCAGCGTGCGCCGCTGCACGCCGTGGGGCAGCTCTTCGAGCCGCGCGAGCGCGGCCGCCGGATCGCGATCTTCGAGCGCCCAGCGGGCGGCGCGCAACTGCACGCCTTCGCGCGTCTCCGGGCTCGCGAGCATGGTGCGGTCGGCGCTCTCGTTGAGCGCCTGCTGCAGATGCGCATCGCGCGCGGGCCGGTCCTGCAAGGCCTGCGCGCTTTCGGCCGCGAGCAGGTGCGCGAGCACACGCACCTGCTGCGCCTGCGGCAGGTGCGCGTCGAGCGCCGCGAGCGTCTTCTCCTGCACCAGCGCGGCCTGCGCGGCCTTGCGTGCGCGAGAGAAACGTCCCGAGAGAAGTTGCACCATCGCGTCGAGCACGGCCGCGTGGAGCGTGCGCTCCTTCTGCTGCAGCCGCCACTGCCGCGCCTGCACCGGCAGCGAGAACAGCGCCGCGAGGCCGCGCAGCGCCAGGTGGAGCAGCGCGAAGACCGCGAACAGGATCAGCAGCACGAGGTTCAGTGAAAGATCGACCCGCCAGGGCGGCCAGAACACGGTGATCGTGCCCTGGTTGTTGCCCGCGAACAGGGCCACTGCCGCCGCGATGGCGAACAGGCCGAGGAGCCAGAGCGTCGCCCTCATCAGCGCCCCGCTGCAGCGGTTGCGAGCGCGGCCAGCGTTTCGTCGATGCGCGGCGGCTCGGCGGCCTTGACCTGGGTCTGGAGCTCCTGCAGCAGCGTGGCCGCCGCCTGCGTGCGCCGCGAGGCGGGATCGAAATAGCGGTTCAGCGCGCTGGCGACCATGGCGAGCTCGCTGCGCGCCGTGTCCATCTGCCGCGACAGCAGCGAGAGCCGCGCATTGAGCAGCTTGAGCTTGAGGTTCTCACGCAGGAAATAGGTCTGGTCGGGCGCGAGCAGCACGGCCTCGGGGCGCTCGATGCGGCCCACGCGCACCAGCGACCGGAGCTCGGCGCGCACCGTCAGCAGCGCCCTCTCCCACCAGGGCGCATCGGCCGGAATGGGTTCAGGCTGCCAGGCATTGAGCCCCCTGCCGCGCATGGCGACGGCATTCAGCGGCGGCAGGTCGTCCACGCCGCGCATCAGCTCGTCGATGCGCCGCAGCGCTTCGCCGTTGTCGGCGCTCGCGCTGCTGCGCAGGCGGTCGGCGTCGCGCTGCATGGCGCGCTGCAGCGGCGCGAGCCGGGGCTGCGCGGCGCGCGAGATGCGCAGGTCGCCGGACTTCAGCGCTGCCAGCAGCGGCTCCACGCTGCCCGTGACCTGGGCCTGCTGCAGCGCGAGGCGGATCGCCGATTCGATGTCGACCACAAGGTTCTCGTCGCGCGAGCGCGAAAGGCTCTGCATCAGCTCTTCGAGCTGCGAGCGCTGGAGGGCGACTTCGGCGACCCGCGTCTCGGTGAGGGCGGCGCGCGCCGCGGTGTCGCGGACCGTGTCCATGGCCTGGCGCGCGAGCGTGCGCGCCTCGAGCGACTGGGCCTGCGCTTCGGCGCTCTGGCGGGCCAGTTGCTCCTGCATGCCGCTGACCCGCTCCCACAGCGCGATGGCGATCACGAGCGCGGCCAGGGCCACGAGCGCCAGCAGGCCGAAGGCGATGCGCGAGAGGGTCCTTGCCGCTGCGGCGAGCGACTCCGGTGTCTGCGACGCCGCCATCGGGGCGGGCACCGGCGCGGCATCGGCGGCGGAGGACGCAGGGGAAAGGTCGTCGGGCGGGGACGCGGCACTCATGTGAACGATTCTATCGACGCGACCAGCGCCTCCTTCAAGGGCGCGCACACGCGCACGGCGCCGAAGCCCGCGGCCCGCGCCGCATCGCCGATGCGTTCGTGCGTGGCGACCGCGCGGGCCTGGTCCCATCGGGTGCCCGGCATCGCATGGCACAGGTTGCGGATCGCCTCGGAGCTGCTGAAGAGCCATATCGCACGGCCCGCGGCAGCCTCGCGCGCCAGCGCATGCGCCGCGTCGTCGAAGCCCGGCGCCAGGCGCCGGTAGGCGGCCACCGTGTCGCGCAGGCCGCCGGCGGCGTCGATCTCCTTCGCGAGCCAGTCGCGTCCGCTCGGCGCGCCGGCCGCGTCGCCGCCGCGCACGATCAGCACGCGTACGCCTTCGCCGACCTGGGTCCTGACGAGCGACCAGAGCGCCTCCGAATCGAAGCGTTCGGCATCGGCGGGCGGCGCGTCGATGGCGTGGTCGGGCACGCCGGCGCGCTGCAGCGCGCGCGTGGTGCCGGGGCCCGTAGCCCAGAAGCGCAGCCCCGGCGGCAGGCCGGGCACGCCCTCGCCCGCGTGGGCGAAGAAGTGTTCGACGGCCGTGGCGCTCACGAACATCAGTGCCGCATAACGCGTCAGGCGCTCCCATGCCGCGCGCAGCGGGGCCGCATCGAGCGCGGGCGCGATCACGATCAACGGCAGCGCCGCGGCCTGAAGGCCGGCGGCACGGAACAGCTCGACCCATTGCGCGGCCTCGCGCGCGGGCCGCGTCACGATGACGGGCTTCGCGGCCATCGGGCGCTCAGCGCGCGCCGGCCTCGCGCAGCAGCGCGGCCGCGCGTTCGCCGACCGTGCCGGCCTGCCCGAGATCGGCCACCGGCGCCTCGGCCTGCACGCGCACCAGGGCGGCGCGGCCTTCGGGGTCGCCCCAGGCTGCATCGACGCGCAGCGCGCCATCGGGCTGCCAGCGCGCATGGGCCGCGAGCGGCATCGAGCAGCTGCCGCCCATGGCGCGGCTCACGGCGCGCTCGGCGGCGGTGGCAAGCCAGTCGCGCGGATGCGACAGCGTGCCGAGCAGCGCGATCAGTTCGGCGCGGTCGGCGCGCACTTCGATGCCGAGCGCGCCCTGCCCCGCGGCCGGGAGCATGGTGTCGGGGTCGAATGCGACGCGGATGCGGTCTTCGAGGCCGAGGCGCTTGAGCCCGGCCGCTGCGAGCACGATCGCGTCGTACTGGCCTTCGTCGAGCTTGCGCAGCCGGGTGTCGAGGTTGCCGCGCAGTGGTTCGATGCGCAGGTCGGGCCGCAGCGCACGCAGCAGCACGACGCGGCGCAGGCTCGAGGTGCCGACCACCGCGCCCTGCGGCAGCGCATCGAGCGAGGCGTAGCGCGGCGATACCAGCGCATCGCGCGGGTCTTCGCGCTCCAGCACACCGGCCAGCACGAAGCCTTCGGGCAGGTCCATCGGCACGTCCTTGAGCGAATGGACGGCGATGTCGGCGCGGCCTTCCTCGAGCGCGAGCTCGAGCTCCTTCACGAAGAGACCCTTGCCGCCGACCTTGCTGAGCGACTTGTCGAGGATCTGGTCGCCGCGTGTGGTCATGCCCAGCAGGGTGACCGTCTGGCCCCGCGTCTGGAGCAGTTGTTGCACGTGTTCGGCCTGCCACATGGCCAGCCGGCTTTCGCGCGTGGCGATCACGATAGGGCTCAAGATCGCTCCCAAAAAAGTACGAGTTCGGACGGCCGGAATGCTAGCATGTTGCGCCGCAGCAACGCAGGCGGCGTCTTCTTTCACGTCCAGGAACGAACCATCGAATGAAAGCCAGCAAGACCCCTGCGCCCGCGAAGCGCCGGCAAGCCGAAGACCAACCCCTGATCGACGACATCCGGCTCTTGGGCCGGATCCTCGGCGACGTGATCCGCGAACAGGAGGGCCCCGAGACCTATACCCTGGTCGAGAAGATCCGCACGCTCTCGGTGGCCTTCCGCCGCGATGCCGACCAGGCCGCCGACCGTGCGCTCAAGAGCTTGCTCAAGGGCCTGAGCGCCGCCGAAACCGTGCGTGTGATCCGTGCCTTCACGTACTTCAGCCATCTTGCCAACCTGGCCGAGGACCGGCACCAGATTCGCCGCCGCACCGAGGCCGAGCGTGCCGGCGAGAGCGCCGACGGCGACCTGCAGACCGCGCTGGCGCGCATCCGCAAGGCCGGCGTGAAGCCCGAGCAGGTGATCGCCTCGCTGGCGCACAGCTACGTGTCGCCGGTGCTGACTGCGCACCCCACCGAAGTGCAGCGCAAGAGCATCCTCGACGCCGAGCGCGCGGTCGCGCAATTGCTCACCGCGCGCGACGAGATCAAGCTGCGCCAGGGCGCGTACGCCGGCGCCAAGGACGCGCTCACGCCGATCGAATTCGCCGACAACGAGACGCAGCTGCGCACCCGCGTCACGCAGCTCTGGCAGACGCGCCTGCTGCGCTTCTCCAAGCTCACGGTGGCCGACGAGATCGAGAACGCGCTGAGCTACTACGAGGCCACCTTCCTGCGCGAGATCCCGCGCGTCTATGCCGACCTCGAGAAGGCCCTGGGCCAGGGCGGCACCACGCCGTCGGTGGCGCCGTTCCTGCGCATGGGCCAGTGGATCGGCGGCGACCGCGACGGCAATCCCAACGTCACGGCCGAGACGCTCGAGTACGCGCTGCGCCGCCAGGCCGAACTGGCGCTGCGCCACTACCTCACCGAAGTGCACTACCTCGGCGGCGAGCTTTCGCTCTCGGCCACGCTGGTCGACGTGTCGGTCGAGATGCAGGCGCTGGCCGAACGCTCGCCCGACACTAGCGAGCACCGCAAGGACGAGCCCTACCGCCGCGCGCTCACCGGCGTGTATGCGCGCCTCGCGGCGACGCTGCGCGAGCTCAC
>CAMLCW010000024.1 GCA_946478645.1 uncultured Variovorax sp. | reverse complement strand
GCCCGGCGTGGTCGCCAACAACATCGACCAGGGCGACACCGGCAACGGCTTTCGCATGCGGGGCTTCGCCACGCAGGGCACGCACGGTGCCGACACCGCCGTCTACGTCGACGGCGTGCCGCAGAACATGCCCTCGAGCCAGGCCGGCGCCGGCCACGGGCCGGCCTACCTCGAATGGCTCACGCCCGACATGATCGGCCGCATCGACGTGGTCAAGGGCCCCGTCTCGGCACTCTACGGCGACCAGAACCGCGCCGGCGCGGTCAACCTCGCGACGCAGTTCGCGCCGGTTCCCTCCAGTGTGGCGCTCTCGCTCGAACGCTACGGCGGCCGCCGGGCCTCGCTGGTGCTGTCGAACGCCTTCGGCGATGTGCAGTCGCTGCTCATCGCCGACAGCTACCGCACCGACAGCTTCCGCTTCGCGGGCAGGACCGAGCGCGACAACCTGTTCTGGAAACTCTCCACGCGCGTTGGCGACGGCCTCTACAGCCTGCGCGTCAACCACTACCGCTCCGACAGCGTGGCGCCCGGCTACCTGCTGCTGCCCGACCTGCAGCGCGGCGCCCTCGATCCGCGCGCGACCCAATACAACCTGCCGGGCTACGGCAGCGGACAACGCACCGGGCTGGTGTTCAACCGCACGCCGGCGGCCGGCGAGGCGGGCTGGTCGGCCACGGCCTACGCCGAGCGCTTCGAGCGCGTGCGCGGCATCGCGAGCAGCAGCGTGCAGCACACCGCGGGTTCGGACGACCGCCGCTTCTACGGCGGCCGGCTGGCGCAGAACTTCGTCTTCGGCGAGCACGCCGCGCTGGTGCTCGGCGGCGAGCTGCGCCGCGACACCGGCGATGCGGACCGCCGCATCTGGCGCAACGGCCTGCCCACGGCCAACTACATCCACAGCCAGAAGCTCGACCTGCTGACCTATGGCCTGTTCGCCCAGGGCCAGTACCGGCTCGCGCCCGGCTTCAAGCTGCTCGGCGGCGTGCGGCGCGATGCCTTCGACTACGACATCGGCAACCGCAAGCTGCCGGGCGCCTCCGCCTCCTACAAGGACGCGGTGACGACGCCGAAGCTCGGCGCGGTCTGGAGCGTCACGCCCACGCTCGACCTGTTCGCCAACGTGGCCGAAGGCTTTCGCTCGCCGGCCGCCGAACAGATCAGCAGCAGCGGTGCGACCGGTCCGCTCGGCGCCGCCGGCGGCACGGTGTACGACGTGGCCCCGTCGAAGGTGAAGTCGCGCGACCTCGGCTTCAGCTTCAGTCCCTCGGCCGACTGGATCACCTCGGGCTCGGTCTACCACACGCTCAACCAGGACGAGATCGTGGCGCAGGCCGACGGCTCCTACAAATCGGTTGGCGAGACCACGCGCAAAGGCTTCGAACTCGAGACACGGCTGCGCTTCGGTCCGCGCTGGTCGGCCTACGGCAGCTACGGCCGCATCATCGAGGCGCGCGTGAACAATCCGCTGCCCAACACCGGCGAACGCCTCTCGGTGCCCGAGCACCAGCTGAAGCTGGGTGTCGAGTACCGAAGGCGCCTCGGGGCCGGGCGCCTCACGCTCAACGCCGACGCCTACGTCACGGCCAGGAACCCGTACTACGTGGGCACGCCGCAGACGCAGCTGCGCATGATGCCGACCTACACCCGCTACGACCTCAAGGCCACCTACGAGCGCGAGCAGTTCCAGTTCACCGTGTTCGCGGTGTTCCAGCCGCACCGCTTCGCGAGCGACATCGCCTACGGTTCGGCCGCAGGGCTGCTGGTCGCGCCGCAGCCGCGCACGCAGTTCGGCGCGTCGGTGCGCTACTTCTTCTGAGCGCCGCGATGGACACCGGCGACGAACCCACACTCGCGCTGCGCGCGCTCACCGTCGAGCGCGGCGGCCGCCGCACCGTCGACCGGCTCGACCTCCAGGTGCCGGCCGGCTGCGTCTTCGCGCTGCTCGGCGGAAACGGTGCGGGCAAGACCACCACGCTCGACGTGATGCTGGGCTTCGTCGTGCCGGCCTCGGGCGAGGCGCGCGTCGCGGGCTTCTCGCCCACGCGCGACGCCGCCGAGGTGCGCCGCCGGCTCGCCTACCTGCCCGAGAACGTGGCGCTCTACCCCTACCTGAGCGGCGCCGAGAACCTGCAGTACTTCTGCACCCTGGCGGGCATCGCGCTGGCGCACGGGCAGGCGCTCGCGCTGCTGGCGCAGGCCGGCCTGCAGCCGAAGGCGCACGGCGCGCGCGTGGCGACCTATTCGAAGGGCATGCGCCAGAAGGTCGGCCTCGCGATCGCCCATGCCAAGGCGGCGCGGGCGATGCTGCTCGACGAGCCGACCTCGGGCCTGGACCCGGGCGCCGCGAACGACTTCGCCGAGCGCGTGCGCGCCGCGGCCGACGGCGGCATGGCCGTGCTGATGGCCACGCACGACCTGTTCAATGCGCGGCAGGTCGCCGACCGCATCGGCATCCTGCGCGAAGGCCGGCTGGTGGCCGAGTTCGACGCGCACACGGTGAGCCACGCCGAACTCGAGCGCGCCTACCTCGCGCACACGCGCGGCACAGGGGCGCCCGCATGATGCTGCTCGCGGTGGTGCGAAAGGAGTGGCGCGCGCTGCTGCGCGACGGACGCTTCGCGGTGCTGGCGCTGGCGACGGGGCTGCTGCTTGCCGGGCTGCTGGCCGTGTCCGCGCAGCAGCAGCGCCGGCTCGCCGCCGAGAAGGCCGAGGTGGCCGCGCTGGTGCGCAGCCAATGGGACGCGCAGGGCGACAAGCATCCGCACCGCGGCGCGCATTTCGGGCTCTATGCGCTGCGGCCGGACGCGCCGCTGGCGGGCATCGACCCCGGTCTGGGGCCCTACCTCGGGCAGGCGCTCTGGCTCGAGCCCCACCGCCGCAACATCACGCGCTTCCGCCCCGCGGCCGACGAGGCGCCGTCGGTGCGCTTCGGGCCGTTGACGCCGGCCTTCGCGCTGCTGGCATTGGTGCCGCTGCTGATCATCGCGCTCGCCTGCGACGCGGTGAGCGCCGAGCGCGAGAGCGGCACACTGCGCATGCTGCACAGCGCGGGCCTGCGCGCAGGAAGGCTCCTCGCGGGCAAGCTCATCGCGCTGCTTGCGGCGCTGGCGCTGGTACTGCTGGCCGCGCTCGGCGGCGGGTTGCTGCTCGCAGCGGGCAGCGCGGCCGCGCCCGACAACGACGCGCTCGGCCGCGGCGCGTTGCTGGCCGGGGCGTTCCTCGTCTACTACGGCGTGATCGCCGCGCTCGCGCTGGCGGTGTCGGCGTGGCTTCCGACCCGCCGGGCCAGCCTGTTCGTGCTGCTCGGCCTCTGGGTCGCCTTCGTGTTCGTCGTGCCGCGCCTCGGCGCTGCAGTGGCCGCACAGGCCGTGCCGCTGCCCACGGCCGAAGGCTTCTGGCGCGACATCCAGCGCGACTACACGCAAGGCCTGCCGGGCGATGCCGACCTCGCGGCGCGCGGCAAGGCGCTCGAAGCCGAGCTGCTGCGCCGCCACGACGCCAAACGCCTCGAAGACCTGCCGTTCGGCGTCTCCGCGGTCCGGCGCCTGGCGCGCGATGCCTATGCCGACCGCGTGCATGCACTGCACTTCGACGCGCTCTGGGCGCGCTATGCGGCGCAGGAGCGCTGGCTGCGCGCCGCTGCCGCGCTGAGCCCCGCGGTCGCGATGCGCGCCATCTCGATGAAGATGGCGGGCACCGACCTCGCGCACCAGCGCCACTTCGAGGAGGCCGCCGAAGCCTATCGCCGCCGCATCAACACGGCCATCGATCGCTGGGACGCCGACCACACGCGCGGCCTGAGCTCATTCGACGACCGCTATGCGGGCGACGCGCTGTGGCGCTCGGTCGAGCGCCTGCACTACGTGGCGCCGGGCACCGGCTTCGCGTGGAAGGCGGCGCTGCCCGACATCGCACTGCTGCTGGCCTGGGCGCTGGCCGCGGGCGCGCTCTGCGTCGCGAGCCTGCGGAAGCTGCAGCCATGAAGGCGTGGATGCAGTGCCTGCAAGCCGAATGGCACCGGCTGGTGCGGCAGCGCTCGAACCTCTGGGTGCTCGCCGTCTTCACGCTGCTGCTCGGCGCCAGCGCGCTGTGGTCCGGCCTGGCTGCGCGCGAGCATCGCGCGGCTGGCGCGGCACAGCATGCGCAGTGGGAGCAGCGCCGCCTGGCGGCGCGCGCGCAGGCCGAGACCTCGCGCGACGCGGCGAAGGCGATGATGGACGCATTCCAGTTCGCACGCGGCGACGCCCCGCCGGCCACCTTGCCGGCGCTCGGCGGGCTCGCGCTCGGCAGCGGCGGCTTCGCGCTGCTCGCGCCCGATGCCCGCGTGAGCGTCGAAAGCCGCCACACCGACGCGCGCCGGACCGAGCACCTCGGCAATCCGCTGCTCGAAGGCTTCGGCATGCCCGACTTCTCGACCGTGCTCGCCCTGTTGCTGCCGCTCGCCATCCTCGGGCTCTGCCATGGGCTGGTGCAGGAGCAGCGCGAGCACGGCCAATGGCGGCTCGTGGTGGCGCAATGCGCGCGGCCCGGCCGTGTGCTCGCCATGGCGCTGGCGCTGCGCGGTGCCGCGGCATGGTGCACGGCCGTGGCCGCTTCGTCGCTCGCCTTTGCGCTCGATCCCGGCGCCACGGCCGAGGCCCTGTTCGGCTGGCTCGCCGCAGTGGCCGTCTTCTGCGCCTGCTGGACCGCGCTGGCCGGGCTGTTCAACCTGCTGCCGCTGTCCTCGGGCTCGGCCGCGCTCGGGCTGCTCGCCTGCTGGCTGCTGTCGACCTTCGCCGTGCCCGCGGCGCTGGCCGCAGCAGCCGACCGCGAAGCGCCGATGCCTTCGCGGCTGGCCGCCATTGCGGCCGTGCGCCATGCCCAGCAGGAGGCCGAAGTCCACATGGACCGGCATCTCGCCGAGTGGTATGCCGCGCATCCCGAGGCGCTGCCGCCCGGGCGCGCGAGCCATGCCTGGCCGGTGTCCTTCCTGCCGCGCTATCTGGCGCAGGAGCGCGCGGTCCGTCCGCTGATGCTACGCTTCGATGCCGTGCGTGCGCGCCGCTTCGCGTGGCTCGCCGACCGCAGCTGGCTCTCGCCGGCGCTCGCGCTCGCGATGTTCGCCGACCGCCTCGCCGGCATCGATGCGCCGCGCCACCAGCAGCACGTCGAGCGCGTGAATGCCTACGAAGACACCTGGCGCGGCTTCTTCGTGCCGCGCATCATGGCCTACCGCGGGCTCACGGCCGGCGACTTCGATCGGCTGCCGCGCTTCGAGCCGCTGGCCGACGGTCGGCCCGCAGGCATGTACACGCCCGTGCTGCGGCTGGCGCTGCTGGCGCTGGCGCTCTGCGGCTGCATCGCGCTCGCACGACGGTCGCTCCAGAAGCCATAGCCCCCGTCGGCATCGGACGACACGCGCATGCGCCCAAACGCCTCACGGCGGCGATGCCGGGCTGGCTACGGTGGTGGCTCAAAGGAGCGCACACACATGACCACCAGCAACGAACACGCCAGGCTCTGGGACCTGATCAAGGACACCCGCTACGGCATGCTGACCCATCGTCACGGCGACGGCCAGCTGCACAGCCATCCGCTGACCACGCAGAGCAAGGGCATCGACGAAGCCTCGACGCTCTACTTCTTCGTGCCGAAGGACGGGGACATCGCGCGCCACGTGGCGAGCGACCCGAGCGTGAACATCGCGTATGCCAACACCGACGACGACCATTACGTCTCGGTGGTCGGCCGCGCCACGCTGCGCGATGACCCCGCACTGAAGGAAACCCTGTTCAACCCCGCGGCCAAGGCCTGGTTCCCGGGCGGCGTGACCGACCCGAACCTCGGCCTGCTGGCGGTCGAGATCGTCGGCGCCGAATACTGGGACGTGAAGGAAAGCAAGATGGTGCAGCTGCTGAAGATGGCCAAGGCCGCCATCACCGGCAACGAGACGCCGTCGCTGGGCGAACACAAGAAGCTCGACATGCGCTGAGCGCGCGGGCACTGCCCGGTTGACGGGCGGCCGCTTCCCTAACATACTACCGGGTATCTTTCTACGGAGTGCCCGGCCATGACTCGATCCGCCCACAGCCCTTGCGCGCCCGCTCCCGCATGCGCGCGTTGATCCTCGGCGCGGGCGGATTTCTCGGCGCACGGCTCGCGCGCCAGCTCGCACATGCGCCGCGGCTCGGCACGCAGCCGATCGACGAGATCGTGCTGTCAGACCTGCGGCCCGTCGCCGCGCCGGCAGGCGCGCGGTGCGAGATCGTTCCGGTGATCGGCGACCTGCGCGACGGCACGGTGCTCGACCGGCTGTTCGCGCGGCCGCCCGGCGTCGTCTTCCACCTGGCCGCCACGCTCACCGTGGACGCCGAGGCCGACTTCCGCCGCGGGCTCGAGACCAACCTGCTCGCGCTCGTGGACCTGCTCGAACGCTGTCGCCGGCAAGTCACCGCGCCCCGCTTCCTGTTCGCGAGTTCGATCGCCACCTTCGGCGGCAGGCTCCCGCCGGTGGTGGGCGACGACGTGCGGCAAGCGCCGGCCACCTCCTACGGCACGCACAAAGCCATCACCGAACTGCTGCTCGCCGACTACAGCCGGCACGGCTTCGTCGACGGCCGCGCGCTGCGGCTGCCGATCGTGGTCACGCACCCCGGCCCGCCGAGCGGCAGCATCTCCGACCAGGTCGCCTCGCTGATCCGCGAGCCGCTGCGCGGCCTGGGCACCACCTGCCGCATCGCGCCGGGCAGTCCGCTCGCGCTGGCATCCGCTGACAAGGTCGTCGAAGGCTTCCTTCGGCTGGCCGCGCTGCCGGCGAACGCGCTGGCAGAAGGCCGCACGATGAACCTGCCCGGCCTGTCGGTGACGCCTGCGCAGATCGTGGAGGCCGTGTCGCGGCGGCTGCCCGGCGGCATCGGCGACCTCGTCGCATGGCTGCCCGATGCGCAGGTCCAGCGCATCATCGACGGCTGGCCTGCGGGCTTCACGTCCGAACGTGCGCTGGCGCTCGGCTTCGCGCCCGATGCGTCGGCCGATGCGCTCGTCGCGGCCTTCCTCGCGCACGAAGGCCTGCAGCCATGACCGCCGCGCTCGACGCATTGCCGGTGTGCATCATCGGCGCCGGCTCCTCCGGCATGGCGGCCGCGAAGGCGCTGCATGCGCGCGGCGTGCCCTTCGAGGGTTTCGAGATCGGCTCCGACATCGGCGGCATGTGGCGCTACGAGAACGACAACGGGCTGTCGTCGGCCTACCGCAGCCTGCACATCGACACCAGCCGCGGCAACCTCGGCTACCCCGACCATCCGATCCCCGAAACCTACCCCGACTTTCTCTCGCACGCCGAGGTGCTCGAATGGCTCGAAAGCTATGCGAGCCGCTTCGACTTGAAGCGCCACTTCCGCTTTCGCACCACCGTGACGAACGTGGCGCGCGGGCCCGACGGCGTCTGGCATGTCGAATTGGCGGGTGGCGAATCGCGCAGCTACCGCGCGGTCATCGTCGCGAGCGGTCATCTCTGGGATCCGCGCATGGCGGCCTTTCCCGGCCACTTCGACGGCGAGCAACTGCATTCGCACCACTACCGCACGGCCGAACCCTATGCGGGCAAGAACGTGCTCGTGGTGGGCATCGGCAACTCCGCGGTCGACATCGCGGTGGACGTCTGCAAGAGCGCGCGCCGTACTTTCCTGTCGACGCGACGCAGTGCCTGGATCCTGCCGAAGTACATCATGGGCCGGCCGGTGGACCGATGGTCGGGCTTCTTCGCGCGCACGCTGCGCCTGCCCACGCCGGTCACGCGCACCCTCGTGCGCTGGCTCTCATACCTCGTGGTGGGCGACCAGGCGCGCTTCGGTGTGCCACGGCCCCGGCACGCGGTCTGGCGCGAGCACGCGACGCTGAGCCAGGAACTGCTGCCCTACTGCGGCCACGGCTGGATCCGCATGAAGCCGAACGTGCAGGCGCTGCAGGGGGACCGCGTGGCGTTCGACGACGGCAGTGTCGAGCCGGTCGACGCGATCATCCTCGCGACCGGCTACCGCACCAGCTTCGCTTTTCTCGACCCCGCGCTGTTCGCGGTGGGCGAGGATGTCCCCGCGCTCTACCGCCGCATGGCGCCGCCGCATCTGCCAGGCCTGTACTTTCTAGGTCTGGTGCAGCCGGTCGGCCCGACCATTCCGCTGGTCGAGGTGCAGTCGCGCTGGCTCGCGGCGCTGCTCGGCGGTGCGATGCGGCTGCCGGCCGAAGCCGCCATGGCGCAGGAGATCGAGCGCCACACCGCGGCCGTGCGGCGCCGCTACGTGGGCACTGCGCGCTATGCGCTCGAAGTCGACGCCCGCAGCTACGCAAAGCAACTGGTGCGCGACATGGCGCGCGGCGAGGCCGCCGCATGACGATGGAACTCACCCCCGCGCGGCTCGAGATCCTCGAGGCCGCGGCCGAATGCTTCATGGCGCAGGGCTTCCACGCGACCAGCATCGACGTGGTCGCGCGCCGCATGCGCGCGACCAAGGGCCGCGTCTATCACCACTACCAGTCGAAGGTCGACTTGTTCTTCGACGTGCACCGGCTCGGCATGGAGCTGCTGTTCCACGCGGTCGAGCCCGCGCAGCGCGCGGGCGGCGATCCGCTCGACGTGCTCGCGGCGATGATGAAGGCGCACGCGAAGGCCCTGTTCGTGCATCACACTTTCGCCAGCGTGGTGGTGCAAGGCGTGCAGCTGCACCGCTTCGGCGCGCTCACGCCGCGCCAGCGCGAGGAGCTCGACGCGCTGATCGCATCGCGCGACCGCTTCGAGAAGCTCTTCAAGAAGCAGCTCGCTGCCGCCAAGAAGGCGCAGCGCGTGGGCGACCTCGACGTGTCGCTCGCGGTCAAGACGCTGCTCGGCGGGCTGCAGTGGTCGCTGATCTGGTATCGCCGCCGCGAGGACGACGACGAGGCCGCGCTCGACCGGCTCGCGCAGGGCATGGTCGACACGCTGGTGCTCGGGCTGGCGGTGCGCACGGGAACATCGAAACCCTGAACGCACGCCGCGCAGCGCGCATCAGCGCGAATGCCCTCCCGCAGGCACATGCCCCTTGCGCGCGATGACCTGCATCTCGACCCAGGCCTTCGGCACCGCAATGCCCGCGAGCATCGCGGTGCCGGTGGGCTTGCAGGGCAGCACCTCGGACAGCGTCTTCACCACGGCGCCGAGGTGCTCGGCACCCGCGACGATCAGCGTGTAGTTGACGATCTGCTCCAGCCGGCCGCCGCACGCCTCGAGATAGCGCGCGATGTTGCGCACCATCAGCCGGGTCTGGTCCTCGGCACTCTCGGCGAGCTGCTGCGCGTCGTAGTCCATGCCGATGGTGCCCGAGACGAAGATCCAGTCGTCGTCGAACATCGCGCGGCTGTAGGGCGCATTCACGAAGGGCAGCGGGAACTCGGCGGTCTGCATGCGTTTTCTCTCTTTCAGTCGATGAACGGGTGGCGGGATGCTTCAGGCGCGCGTCATCTCGCGCACGATGGCCCGGGCATGGATCTCGGTGGTGTCGAAGAGCGGCACGCCGCAGCGCAGCCACGGCCGCGTGCCGCTCAGCTCGGTACAGCCCAGCACCACGCCCTCGGCGCCGCGCGCGGTCAGCGCCTGGCACAGGGCCGACACGGTGCGGCCTTCTTCGGGCGTGGCCTTGCCTTGCCCCAGCGGGCCAAAGATGGCGGCGTCGAGCCTGCGGCGTTCTTCGGCGTCGGGCAGCACCAATTCGAAGCCCGCCTCCTGCGCGAGCATCTGCCCGAAGAAAGGCGCATCGAGCGCGAAGCTCGTGGCCAGCACGCCCAGGCGGCGCAGCCGGGGGTGCGCGGCGGCGACCGCCACGGCGGTCTCGCGCGCCACGTGCACCAGCGGCACGCCGGCCGCCGCCTCGACCTCGTCGGCCGCGAAGTGGCCGGTGTTCGCGAGGATGGCGATCAGTTCGGCGCCTGCGGCGCGCGCCTGCCGCGCAGCGGCCGTCATCTGCGCACGCGCCTCGCCGGGGCGCCCGGCCGCCATGGCCGCATGCACGGGTGCGAAGTCGAGCGTCACGATCACGCAGCGCGCCGAATGCAGGCCGCCGAGCTGCTGCTGCACTCCTTCGTTCAGAAGCCGGTAGTAGCTGAGCGTGGATGGCCACGCGACGCCCCCGATCAGGCCCGCCGTCTTCACCGAAAGCCTCCGCAGGCATCCATCTCAATGGCACCGAACATCGATGCGGCCAAGGCCAGGAACACCGCGGGACCGGCTTTGCCGGGCCGCTGGTGTTGCCCCCTCGAGGGGGGAGTCGAGCTACACGAAGTGAGCGAGGGACGGGGGTGGGACATTTTCAGTCCAGTTTGAAGCCGAGGCGGCGGATCACCGGCGCATAGCGCACGATGTCGCTGTCGATGCGGCGCGCGAGCGCCTGCGCACTGGTCTCGGCGGCGGGCTCGAAACCGAACACCATCAGCTTGCGCACCACCTCGGGATCGCGCAGCGCGCGGTCGACGCCTTCGCTCACGCGCTGCACGATCTCGGGTGGCAGCCCCGCGGGCCCGACGATGCCGAACCACACCGAGAAGTCCACGCCCTTGTAGCCGAGCTCGTCGAGCGTCGGCACATCAGGCTGGCCCGAAAAGCGCTTCAGCGAAGTGAAGGCGAGGATCTTCGCGCGGCCGCCCTGCACGAACTGCACATAGGGCGCTATGCCGTCGAAGGCCGCCTCGATGTCGCCCGCTATCGTGGCTTGCGCAACCTCGGCGCTGCCCTTGTAGGGCACGCGCGTGGCCTCGATGCCGGCAGCGCGCTTGAACTCCTCGAGCGCCATCTGCGAGAGGATCGCCGCCGCGCCGATGTTGGTGCGGCCCGGCTCGGCCTTCGCGCGCTTCACGAGCGCATGCACGTCGGCCACCGACCCCGGCGCGCCCGCGCGCACGATCACCGCATTGGGCGAAGTGATCGCCAGCGCCACCGGCGTGAAGTCGCGCCGCGGGTCGTAGGGCAGGCGGTTGTAGAGCGAGGGGTTGAGCACGAAGGTCTGGTCGATCGACCACATCAGCGTGTAGCCGTCGGGCGCCGCCTTGACGAGGTCCTGCGCGCCGATCAACGTATTGCCGCCGGGCTTGTTGTCGACCACCACCTGCTGGCCCAGGTGGGCCTGCAGCTTCGCGGCGATGAGCCGCGCCGTCACATCGGCGCCGCCACCCGCGACGAAGGGCACCACCAGCCGCACGGGCCGCGCGGGCCATGCCTCGGCCGCGCCGAGCGCGGGCGCGAGCAGCGCGGCAGCCGTGGTTGCGGCCAGTGCCAGGGACCGGCAGACACATCGGACATTCATGCCTAAACTCCGCGAAAACCAAAGTGTTGCAACGCTAACGCCCCATGGCCGGGTTTTCTATGCCGATCCGTTCGCAGACTGTGCTGATTCCACCCGGTGCCCCAAGCGCCGTGCTGCGCGAGGACGACTTCAACGCCGCGCTCCTGCGCCTGCCGGTCGAGCGCCCGCTTGCGCTGCCCGGCCTGCACGACGGCGCGAGCCGCGCGGTGCGCTGGCCCCGCGACGGCGGACGCATCCTGCGGCTGCGCACCACACCCTGGGAAGGCGCGAGCGCGCTGTACTTCGACTTCCGCCTCAACCAGGGCCTCGACGTGAAGCTGCCGCCCGGCGACGAGCTGCTGCTCACCTTCTTCCTGGCCGGCCATGTCACGGGCCAGATCGGCAGCGCCCAGGGGCGTGCGCTCGATTTCCGCGTCGACCGGGCGCTGCTGCGCACGCCCAATCGCGACGGCGGCTACCTCATCCACGTGCCCGGCGCCTGCCGCAACAACTTTGTGCAGTTCCGGCTGCGCCGCAGCCTGCTGCCGCGCTGGCTGCAGGCTTTCGGCGTGCGGCTCGGAGCACGGCAGATGGCGGAGCTGGTGGAGCGCGACGACGGCCGCGTGCTGTGCAATGCAGCGCTCACGCCGCGCGTGCGCGACTGCTTGGCGCGCATCTGCGATGAGCCGGCCGACCACGCGGCCTTCGTGCCGCTGTTCCATGCGCGTGCCACGGAGTTGCTGACCTGCGTGCTGCTCGACCTGCAACAGCTGCTGCGGCCCGCGCGCTCGGCCGTGGACTGCACCGATGCAGCGGCCACGGTGCGACGGCTGCGCGCGCTGGTGGCCGAAACGCCTTCACGCGCATGGACGGTGGACGCGCTGGCATGCCGCCTCGACCTGCGCGCCGCACAGCTCCAGGTGCAGGTTCGCGCGGCGGCCGGGCTCACCGTGCATGGCCTGGTGGTGCAGGAGCGGCTCTCGCTCGCGGCGCGGCTGCTGCGCGAAACCCGGCTCGACGTGAAGGCGATCGCGGCCGAGGCCGGGTGGGATTGCCACGGCCGGTTCACCGCCGCGTTCAAGCGCCAGCACGGCATGGCGCCGCGCGACTTCCGGTTGCGGCACGCGGTGGCTGTGCAGGGGGCACCTGCGCCCTGAGTCGCCCGGCAGCCCCGAGGCATGATGCCTGTTCTTACTGCGCTTGCGTTGGAAGATCGGCTGTCTCGTTCGTCTGACAGGAACCAAATCCCATCCCGCTGCCGAACGACAATCCGCCGTTGCGTACCGCTTTGCCGCCCTCGCACCGGCGCCACGCCCTCGATCCCACCGTGAGCCTTCATCGCCCAACCCTGCGTTTCGGTCCCTTTGCACTCGACATGGCCGCCGGCCAACTCATGCGCAGCGTCGAACAGGTGCCGTTGCAGCCCAAGGTTTTTGCCCTGCTCTGCGCGCTCGCGACCCGCCGCGGCAGCCTCGTTGCCAAGAAGACGCTGCTTCAGGAGGTATGGCCGGGCCAGCCCGTGGGCGACGCGGTGGTCAAGACAGCCATCAACCAGTTGCGCAGCGCACTCGGCGACGATCCGCTGCAGCCGAGCTATGTCGAGACGGTGCCGCGCCAAGGCTATCGCTTCATTGCGCCGATCGAGGGGGCCCCGCCCGCGGCATCGGGCGGCATGCCGTTCGGCGAGACCGGCGCGACCGATCGGCTGATCGGCAGGGAGGCGGCGCTCGATGCGCTCTGCACGGCGTGGCGACAGGCGCAGGGTGGCACGGCTCAACTGGTGTTCGTGATCGGCGACGCCGGAATCGGCAAGACCACGCTGGTCGACCATTTCGCACAGCATGCCGCAGCGGCCATGCTCGCACGCGGCCACTGCGTCGAACAGGGTGGACGGGACGAACCGCACATGCCGATCCTCGATGCGCTCAGCGGGCTGTGCCGCGAGCATCCGCGCGCAATCCCGCAGATCCGCCGCATTGCGCCCACCTGGCTGGCCCAGATTCCGTGGCACGCGAGCGAGGCCGATCGGCTGGCACTGCGCCTGGAGATCGAGGGCGTGGGAACCGGGCGCGTGCTGCGCGAGTTTCGCGAACTGCTGAACCGCCTCGCGGGCGCCGGACCGCTCTTGCTGGTTCTCGAAGACATGCAGTGGAGCGATCTGCCTTCGCTGCAACTGCTCGAGCAATTGGGCAGCCGGCGCGAGCACGCGCGCTGGATGCTGGTGGCCACCCTGCGGCCGGGCGAGGCGCCGGGCACGCCGGCGGCTGCAGCCGATCTGCATGCGCGCCTGCGGCTGCGCGGTCTCGCGCGCGGGGTCGAACTGTCGCCTTTCTCTGCCGATGAGGTGACCGCGTACGTCGCTTCGCGCTATGCACCTCGCCCCGTGCCGCGCCACGTCGCGCAGGGGTTGCATGCGCAGACCGGCGGCCTGCCGCTCTATCTCGCCACCTGGCTCGAGGCCGCCGACCGCGCGCATGCGCGCGGCCAAGGCCTGCACCCACTCGACGGTGGCATCGAGCCGCCCATCCTGCTGACGGACGGTCTCGCACATTTCATCGAACGCCAGATCAGCCTGCTCGATCCCGAGGACCAGGCGTTGCTCGAAGCCGCATCGATCCTGGGCGTTGCGTTCTGGAACCTGCCCCTGGCCTCGATGCTCCAGCGCTCGCGCATGTCGGTGCGTGCGCAAACCGACCGGCTGGCGCGGCTCGGCAACTGGCTCGTGCCGCTCTCGGTCCAGCGCCTGGCCGACGACAGTTTCGATGCACGCCACGGCTTCCGCCACGCATTGCACCGGCATGTGCTCTATCGCCGCATCGGCGAGGCCCGGCGGGCCGAGCTTCACCGGCGCGCTGCGCGGGCGCTCGAAGAAATGGCGAGACTCGGGCTTCCGACCGCGCCGGCAGAACTGGCCGAACACCACGAACGCAGCCACGATCCGGCCGCAGCGGTCCGGTACAGCGCCGAGGCGGCTGCACTGGCGCTCGCACGCTTTGCACCGCAGGAGGCGGTTCGTCTCGCCCAACGTGCGCTGGCACTGCTCGAAGGTTGCAGCACCCTCGCGCCCGCGGAACGCGATGCGCTCGACCTCGCGCTGAACGGGCATCAGGCCGTGGCCTTCGCGCAGTATCTGGGTTTTGCGGCGCCGGAGCGTGAACGGGCGCTGGTGCGCGCCCTCGAACTCTGCGAACGCGGTGCGCCGGCGGCTGCGCATGGGTGGCCCCACGGCGGCCTTGGATGGGTTCATCTGGCGCGCGGGCACTACGCACAGGCGCTTCGGGCGGCCGAGCGCGTGGAAGCCATCGGGCGCCGCTTCGACGAGCCTGCGGTGGTGGCGTGCGCAATGAACCTGCGCGGCATTGCACTGTCGTTCCAGGGTGCCTATGCCGAGGCGGTGGCCTGCATGCGCGAAGGCGTGGCGATCTGCGAGTCGAAGGAGGCACGCATTGCCGGGGCGCCGCTGCCGGTCGATCCGATGGTTTCTCTGCTCGCCAATTCCGCGCATCCGCTGGTCGCAACAGGCGAAATTGGCGCAGCACTGCACCACCTCGAACGCGCACGCGAGCGCGCCGCCCGGCTCGGTGCGCCGATGGCCGTCATGGTGGCCGCCTGGGGCGAAGCCACCGCGTTCGCCGCACTGGACGATCCTGCACGGGTTGCCCGCATGCTGCCCACGCTCGAGGCCGCGGCCGGCGCCGACGACATCGGGCAGGCCGAAGGACCGGCGCTGTGGTTCGCAGCCTGGGTCGCGGGCAAGGCGCAGCGGCGACCCTCGGCCGACGCGCTGCAGCGCGTGCGAACCGCGATCGCGAGGCACCAGGCACGCGGCATGCGCGCAGGTGTCAGTCAGGTTCATTTCTATGCGGCCGAGGTGGCGCTGTGCGCCGGACAATTCGATGAGGCGCGCACAGAGATCGACGCCGGGCTTCACGGCGCCGGACAACTCGGCGAGAGCGGCTACCTCGCCGACCTCCACCGCCTCGATGCCCGCTGGCATGCGGCGCGCCAGGACGCGGCCGGCGTGCGTCGAGCACTTGGGCGCGCAGTTCATCATGCCGAAGCATCGCGCAACGCCTGGGCAGCGCTCGCCGTGTGGATCGATACTTGCGAGCGGCCCGAAGCCACGGCATCGGACCGCACCGCATTGGCCCAGGCGCTCGCGCACGTGCGCGGCGGCGAGGGCCTCGAACGGGTGATGCGCGCCAAGGCGCTGCTGCGGGCCGACAAAGCCCGCATGCTTACCGTTCGCTGACCGTTTTGGCCAGCCGACTCGCCTAAGGTCGATCTCTTGCGCGCACTGCGCCGAGCGCCGCCACGGCCGGCCTCGCGCACCAGTCACGCCATCCGAACCCGACGACCTTATGCAGACCCACGACATCCGCATCGAAAGCGACTCGCCCATAGCCAACGAGCTCATGTTCTGGAGCCTCGTCGGCCACGAAGGCCTGTCGCACTCGGCGTGCTACGAACTCACGGTGCTGTCGAAGAACGGACATGTGCAGCCGAAGGATGTTCTCGGCCGCGCCTTCGATGTCTGCGTCGATTTCGTCGACGACGAAGAGCGGCCCCATGCACGCCATTGCCATGGCCATGCCGTGCGCTTCGTGCGCGAGGGCCGGATCGGCCGCTATCACCGCTACAGCCTGACGCTCCGCTCATGGTTCTGGCTCCTGACCAAGCGCCGGAACTCGCGCATCTTCCAGGACCAGCCGGTGCTCGACGTGCTCGGCAGCGTGTTCGAAGACAGCCCCGTGCGCGCAATCCGCAAGACCGACACGCATGGCGTCATCGGCACGCACCCGCCGCACCGCTATTGCGTGCAGTTCCAGGAAAGCGATCACGATTTCGTTTCGCGGCTGCTCGAGGCCGAGGGCGTCTACTACTGGTTCGACGCGCACGGCGAGCCCGGCCGGATGCACTTCGCCGACGCGAGCTTCATCGCGCACAAGCGCCTGCCCGCGACGCCGGTGCTGCGCTTCGCGAGCGAGTCCGGCGAAGCGCGCTTCAACGAGATCAGGCAGTGGGTGTCGGCGCAGCGCCTGGACGCGGGCCGGCACGCCGCGCGCGACAGCGACTTCAAGGCCATCCGCAAGAACCTCGGTGCATCGATCGACGCGGCCGACGCGCACGAACTGGCCGATTTCGAGGAGTTCGAGTATCCGGGCGACTACTTCGACGCAGAGAGCGCCGAGACGGTGGCCCGGATTCGCGGCGATGAGCTGATCGCCCGCCGCGATCGCCACTGGGCCGTCACCACCTGGCCCGACGTGGCCGCGGGCTGCAGCTTCATGCTCGAAGGCGACGCACCGGAGCTTCCGCGCGGCGAGCACCTCATCGGCGCGTGCAGCTTCGTCGTCACCCATCCGGGCTACGAGGGCATCGGCGATGAGAACTTCCGCACCGCCTACGCCGAACGCCTGTGCGCCCTGGCCGCCGGCGATGCGGTGAACGAAGGCGCCGGCGGCACGCTGAGCGAGCTGATCCGCAGCGAGCCCGCGCTGCAGGGTGCGGGGCGCGGCCTCTGCGTCTTCTTCCTGACGACGCTGCCTATGCAGCTGCCGTTCCGCCCGCCGCGCCTCACGCCGCGCGTGACCATGCCCGGGCCGCAGACCGCCATCGTGGTCGGCCCTGCTGGCGACGAGCTGCACGTGGACGAGCACGGCCGCGTGAAGGTCCACTTCCACTGGGACCGCTACGACCAGAGCAACGAGAAGTCGACCTGCTGGGTGCGCGTGTCGCAGCCCTGGGCCGGCAAGGGCTGGGGCGGCTACTTCGCGCCGCGCATCGGCCAGGAGGTGATCGTCGATTTCCTCAACGGCGACCCCGACCGGCCGGTGATCGTGGGGCGGGTCTACAACGACGACCAGCCGATCCCGTACAAGTCGCCCACGCAGAGCGGCTTCAAGACGCGCTCCACGCCCGGCGGCGATGCGAGCAACTACAACGAGATCCAGTTCGAGGACCGCAAGGGGGAGGAGCTGCTGTCGGTGCATGCGGAGCGGGACATGCGGCGCAGCGTGGAACGTGACGACACGACGGACATCGGGCGCGACCAGCGGCTGCGCGTGGATCGCGACCAGCACACGCATGTGCAGCGCGACCAGACCTTGCTGGTGGACAACGAACGCAAGCTGCACGTGCGCAAGAACGAGTCGCACCAGGTCGACCTGACGCAGCGCACGGAGATCGGCGAAGAGCAGCACCTGCACGTGGTGTCGAACCAGGCGACGCAGGTGGACGGCGAGCAATCGACGGTGGTCAAGGGCAACTTGTTCACCCATACGCAGTCGTCGCGGCAGGACATGACGGACGGTGACGAACGGCGCCTGGTGAAGGGCAACCAGACCTTCATCGTCGAAGGTGACCTCGGCTACAAGGCCACCAACATGACCTTCGAGGCGGAGCACATCGATTTCAAGGTGACGGGTGCGAACTCGATGGTGCTGGAGTCGCCGGATGGTCCGTACTCGATCATTGCGAACAAGTTCACCCTGGCGAGCAATACCGACGCCTCCATCATCGCCGTCGGCAACATCAACCAGATCTCCATCGAAAACAATGTCACTGCCTACGGCAACAACAACGGAGCTTTTTTTGGGTTCTCGAGCGATGTCACCATGGGACTCGCCAGAAGTACGACCCTTGGGATCTCCATAGATTCGGCGATCGGAGGTGGGCTGCGTACCGCCTATGGGTTCGATGCTGAAATGACGGCCGGCTACAAGATGAGCGTGACCACCGCGACCGACATCGAGACGACGCCGATGAAGATCTTCACGCCCCCGGGGATGAGTCCTCCAAATACCGGCCCCGTTGTACTGAGTGAATCTGCCTCGTGGTATGCAGTTGCGGCGGGTGTCAGTACCGGCTTTCTCTCCGGACTGGCAGGCCTCGTCGAATGGGGAGGCCAAGGCAGCGATGCAGAGAAAGAATTGAAGGAGGTTGCGCAAGCCGCAGCGAACGCGGGCCACGTCGGATTGGCTGCGCGTCTGCGCCGCCTGTTCGACGATGGCGCTGGTTCGATGGCCGAGGACGCCCCTGCCAACACCAGATCGACAAAGGGTGACGACTTCACCAAGGACTACTACGACTATTCCGTCGACCCGCAGACGCCGGGACGCGTCCCGAAGCTTGGTGACCTCGACTACGAGCGGTACGAAAAGCGGGCCGACACCCGTATGTTTGTTTTCAATCCTGAAAAGAGCTTCGGCGGGGCCTATGGCCCGCAACGTCCCAAGTTTCTCGACGAGCCCAAACCGGATGCAGGGGAAGCGGATGGCACGACGAAGCCACGCAAGGACGGGGAACCTTGACAAACGGCCTCGCATTCCGGTCGCGTGGAATCCTATGCAAATCATCAAGCCCCAGGCCCTCGGCCTCTCCTTCCGCCCCATGGAGTTCCGCCACCGCTTCGGCCTCAGCGTCTCCGGCTACCTCCATGTCCCCTTCGCCCAGGCCGAGCGCGGCACGCTCTGGGCCGAGCAGTCGATGTGGGACTTCCTTGCCAAGGAAATGGCGCAGCCCGTCATCGACGAAGGCATCGTCAAGCTGCACCCGGAGTTCCTGGTGCACGGCCATGCGTACTCGCCCGCGGCGGACACGCGCGCGGTGGCCGTCCGCGCGCGCATCGGCACGCGCAGCAAGACGGTGCTGGTCTTCGGCGAGCGGCGATGGGACGGGCGCGACCCGACGGTGCCGCAGCCGTTCTCGAAGATCGCGCTCGACTGGACGAATGCCTACGGCGGTTCGGACTTTGCCGCGAATCCGCAGGGCCGAGGCCGTGCCATCGTCGAGGGCATACAGGCTCTCCCTCACCTCGAACTGCCCGGCGACCGCCTGCTGGAGCGCGACCAGGCGATTGCGCCCGCAGGTTTCGGCCCGCTCGACCTCGGTCATCCGCAACGCGCCGCCTGGCGTGGCACCTATAACGAAGACTGGCTCGCGCAGCATGCGCCCGGCTTCGCGCCCGACACCGACTGGCGCTTCTTCAACCTCGCGAGCCAGGACCAATGGTTCGGCGCGCCGCTCGTGGGCGACGAGGACTTCGCCTTCGACCACATGCACCCCGACAAGCCCCATCTCGAAGGCCGCTTGCCGGGCCTGCGCGTGCGGGTGTTCGCGGGCCGCCGCCCGTCGCACGAAGCCCCAGCCGCAGGCGGCGCGACGACGCTCGAGGAAATTCCGATGCAGCTGACGACGGTGTGGTGCTTTCCGCACGCGGAGCGGCTGGTGCTGGTGTTCCACGGACTCGCACAGACCGTGCACGACGATGCCGCCGACATCACCCGGCTGGTCGGTGCGGTCGAGCGCATCGGCGAACCGCGTGATCCGCAGCACTATCTCGACACGCTGGACAAGCGCTCGACCGGCAGGCATGCCGCACTCTACGCGCTCGACGACAGCGCGCTGCTGCCAGCCGGCATCGACACGGCCGATCCCGCCACCGAAGCCGCGCAGGCCGCGCTGCGCCCCGACGGCCTCCAGGAAGACGCACAGTACCGCCGCGCCGCGATCGACGTGGAGATGGCGCGGGACCATGTGCGCGCCCAGGGCAAGGATCCCGATGCGCTCGGGCTCCGGCTGCCGCCGCGCCCGAAGCAACCCGGGCCGGAGGAAATGCCAGCCTTCATCGCACGCACCATCAAGGACATCGAGGCCCAGGAGTGGGCCGCCTTGGAAGACACCGTCACGCTGCTGGAAAGTGCCAAGGAATTCGCACGGAAGCACAAGGTCGACCTGAAGCAGTCGCAACACCGCGGGCCGCCGCTGTTCAGTGCGCGCGACGAGATCGCCCGGCTCGAGGCCGCGCATGCGCGCGCTGGAAAGCCCTTCGAGCGCGCGGACTTCCTGCCGCAACTGCAGCAGGCCGAAGCCGCTCACCGCTCGAACTATCTGCAATCGGCGCATCGCCAACCGCCCGTCGATCCGCTGCCGGCCGCAGAGGCCGCCGAGCGCCGCCGCGAATTGCAATGGATGCTGGCGCACGGCTTTCGGCGCTGGCTCGGCTTTGATCTGACCGGTGTCGACCTGTCCAATCTCGACCTGCGCGGCGTGGAGATGACGGGTTCCTGGCTCGAAGGCGCGAACCTCACGAACACCAACCTGACAGGCGCGGTGCTGCGCTTCTGCGTGCTCGCGCACGCCTGCCTCGAAGGCGCCGTTGCCATCGAGGCGCAGCTGCAGGGCAGCAACCTCGGCGGTGCGCGGCTCACCAACGCGGTGTTCGACCGCGCCGATCTCACCGGGGTGCAGCTCGGCGGCACCGCACTGGCGTCCACCCAGTTGCGCGAGGCCGTCATCGACAAGCTGCAGTCGATGGACACGACCTGGGGCGCGGCCGACTGGAGCGGCGCGCGCGGTGCCGGCCTGCTGTTCCACAAGCTCGATCTTCGCGGGTTGCTGCTCGAAGGCGCGCAGCTGACCGGCTGCCAGTTCCTCGAGTGCCGCCTCGAGGAACTGCGCGCGCAGGGCGCGGACTTCAGCGGCAGCACCTTCGTGGGATGCCGGCTCGACCGCGCGCGCCTGGCCGGTGCGAACCTGCGCGGCACCACCTTCGTCGACGCGTGCACGCTGCGCGGCGCGGACCTGTCGGGTGCCCAGCTGGCTGGCGCCAACCTGGCCGAGTGCGACCTGGGCACATCCAGCCTGATCCGCGCGGTGCTCGACGGCGCCCACCTCGCGCACGCGCGCTTCGACCAATGCGACGCCCGGCTCGCGAGTGCGCGCGGCGCCCTGCTGTCGCATTCGCATTGGGCGGGCGCAGCGCTGTCGGGCGCCAACCTGCGCGAAGCGATCCTGCAGCATGCGGACCTCCGCGGCTGCGATCTCCGCAACGCCAATCTGTTTGGTGCCGATCTCTCGCGCGTGCTGCTCGACGGCAGCGTGCGCTTCGACGGGGCCCTGCTCGAGCGCGCCCGCACGCATCCGCGCCTCACGCCCGAACAGCAGGCCGCCGCGGGCCTGGAAGCCGAGCGGTCTTCGGCTCAGGCTGGAGCGCAGCCGGCATGAACACCACCTTGCTGACGCTTGCGGTCCTGCTCGGAGAGACGCTGGACGGCAAGGACTTCCGCAAGGGCGACTACGCGGGCGCGCGCATCGGCGGCGGGGTTTTCTCGCGCACCCGCTTGAGCGAAGCAGACCTGCGCGGCGCCGATGCGCGCGAATGCGTTTTCGACCGCTGCGACCTGCGCGGCGTTCTCTTCTCCGGCGCCAACTTGCGCCGCACGGTCTTCAACCAATGCGAACTCGACCATGCGGACCTGCGCGACGCCAACCTCGAAGGCGCCGTGTTCTCGGGCTGCCGCGCCACCCACGCGCAGTTCGCCGGCAGCGCACTGTCGATGGCCGCGTTCACGGGCAGCACGCTCGACCACGCCGGCATGGCGGGCGCGCAGCTGCAGTCGGCCAGCTTCAGCACCTGCAGCCTCGTCGACGTGAATGCCGACGACACGCACTGGGCGCATGCGGCAGTGATCGAATGCGATGTGGCACGCCTGACCTGGCACCGGGCGACGTTGCGCAGGGTGGTCTTTCACAAGACCGCGCTCGCCGGCAGGTCGTTCCGTGGCCTCTCGCTCGAAGCATGCCAGTTCAGCGACGCCGCGCTCTCGAACGCGGATTTTCGCGAGGTGCCGCTGAAGCAATGCAGCTTCTTGCGCGCACAGATCGAGGCGGCCGACTTCTCCGAAGCGCAAGCACCCGGCGCGATCTTCTGCGGCGCATCGGGCGCCGGCGTGCGCTTTGCGGGCGCGAACCTGGCGCAGGCGCTGTTCACGGGCGCGAGGCTGCCGGGCGCGCGGTTCGATGGTGCCAACCTCTACCAGTGCCATTTCGCCGATGCCGCGATGCCCGGCGCGTCGCTGCGCGCTGCCGACCTGCGCTACGCCGACCTCAGCGGTGCGGACCTGCGGGGCGCCGACGCTCTCGGTGCGACGCTTGCGCGCACCCTGCTGCATGGCGCGCGCACCGACGAGGCGCAACTGCCGGACCGGGCGCGGGCCATCGAGGTCGATGAAGCACGCGCGCGCGCCGACGCCTGGCTCCCCCTGGCAGCCTGATCGATGACACATGACGAAAGAAGGAAAGCCACGATGCCCGAAACCCTGATCCTCGAACGTCCGGCGGCGGTCGCGCGCGAGATGACGAGCGCTCACGCCTTCGTGGGCGTCGTCGTCGCCGCTCACGCCGGCGGGTGGATGGTCGCGCAGCAAGGTGCGCCCCGTCCGGCGCGCCGTGCCGCCAGCTGTCTCCTGAAGCCCGAGACCGGCGACACCGTCGCGTGCCTGCGCACCCCGGCTGGCCAGGGGTGGATCACCGCCGTGCTCGAACGGGCCGCCAACACGCCGCAGACCTGGCACTGCGACGGTCCGGTCCAAGTCGAGATCGAAGGCGCCATCGCCTTGTCGTGCGAAACCGTGGACATCCGGAGCGCGCAGTTCTCGGTGAACGCCCATACCGTGGCATTCACCGCCGATGAGACGCGCTTCGTCGGAGAACGCATGAAGTTCCTGGGCCGGCAGGTACAGTTCGTGGGCGCGGCATTGCACAGCGTGTTCGAGCGTGCGAGCCATTTCAGCCGCAGTTATCTGCGCCGCACCGAGGGCCTGGACCGCGTACAGGCGGACCACCTCGAGCAGGAAGCGACGCAGATGCTGCGAATGAGCGCCGAGCACACGATGATCGACGGCGAGAAGCTCGTCAAGGCGCGCGGCGGCCAGATCCACTTCGGCTGAGGGCACTCATGTTTGCCAACTGCCAGTTGATGGGCACCGACATGGCGTTTCCCGACGTCTGCATGACGCCGGCCGCGCCTTCGCCGATTCCGGTGCCCTACCCCAACATCGCCATGGGGCCCATGGCCATTCCCAATTGCCCGACCGTCCTCATCATGGGTGGCCCGGTGCACAACCTCGCCACCACCATCCCGATGACCAACGGCGACAACGCCGGCGTGCTGCTGGGCGTGGCCTCCGGCACGGTGATGGGGCCGAGCCGCCACACGCTGGGCGCGAACACCGTGCTGTTCCACGGCATGCCCGCCACGCGGCTGACCAGCACCACGTTGCAGAACAGCACCAACGCGATGGGCGCGCGCATCGCGCCGAGCCAGACACTGGTGCTGATCCTCGCGCCATAACGCGCCAGAGAGCGCCGCGGGCGCGCGGTGGAAACATAATCCGCCCATGCAAGCGTTCTCCCACTCGATCCGCTACTTCCAGGAAGTGGCGGCGCAGCGCTCGGTCCGGCGCGCGGCCGAACGGCTGAACATCGCGCCCTCGGCGGTGACGCGGCAGATCGCGCGCTTCGAAGAAGAGCTCGGCGTGCCGCTGTTCGAGCGGCTGCCGCGCGGCGTGCGCCTGACGACGGCGGGCGAGGTGATGCTCGGCCAGATCCAGCGCATGCACCGCGACTTCGGCGCCGCGGTGGCGCAGGTGGATGAGCTCAAGGGCGCCCGGCGCGGACAGGTTCGCTTCGGCGTGCTGCAGTACATGAGCGCATCGTTCGTACCGCAGCTGATCCTGGACGTGGCGAAAGACCATCCCGGCGTCTCGTTCACCGCGCACACGGGCAACTCGCCGGACATCGTCGACGGCGTGGTCAAGGGAGAGCTCGACATCGGCCTGTGCTGGCAGCCCGCCGCGTCGCTGCCGGTGCGCAACGTGCGCGTGTTCCCGGTGCCGGTGGGCGTGGTGGTGGCGGCGGACCACGAGCTCGCGTCGCGCAAGTCGATGCGCGTGGCCGAATGCCTGACCTATCCGCTGATCATCCAGTCGCAGGACACAACGCTGCGCCGCATGGTGGACGACGTGACGCGCGGCGCCGCGAGCCGCGTGACGCCGTTCGTCGAGTCGAACGCCATCGCGACCATCATCGCGCTGCTGGTGGCCGGTGCGGGCATCTCGATCATGACGCGTGCCACGGTGCAGAAGGAACTCGCCGAGGGCGTGCTGCGCCACATTCCGATCGCGGACCGCGGCGTGGGCAGCATTCCGCTGTCGCTGTTCGTGCGCGCCGACCGCGCGCAGTCGCCGCTGGTGTCGCTGCTGCTGGAGCTGCTGGCGTCGCGCTTCAACGCGCTGGCGGGCCAGGCCGAGGGCGACTGAGCCTGCGTTTCGCTGCCGCTCAGATCACGAGTTCGATCAGGTGCGGACCGCGGCGCCGTACGGCGCCCGCGAAGGCATCGTTGAAGGCCTCCATCGTCTGCACGCGCTCGGCCGGCACGCCCATTCCCCCGGCCAGCTGCACCCAGTCGATCGCCGGACGGTCGAGGCTCAACAGGTCGTGGGCGCGCCGGCCGGCGGCGGCGCCGACGCGCGCCATCTCGTCGAACAGGATCGCGTAGCGCCGGTTCGAGAAGATCACCGTGGTCACGTCGAGCTGCTCCCGCGCCTGTGTCCAGAGTGCCTGCACGGTGTAGAGCGCCGAGCCGTCGGCCTCGAGGTTGACCACGCGCCGGCCCGGTGCGGCAATGGCAGCGCCCGTCGCGAGCGGCATGCCGCAGCCGATGGCGCCGCCGGTGAGCTGCATCCAGTCGTGCGGCGCCGCAGCGCCCATGCGGCCGTACACGGCGCGGCCGAAGCTCACGCCCTCGTCGACCACGATGGCCTGCTCGGGCAGCAACGCGGCCAGCGAAGCGGCAAAGGCTTCGGGCGTGACCGCACCGCGCGCGGGCGGCAGCGCCGGCGCCTCAGGGCCGGCCCGCCATGGTGCGCACGCGAGCGCATCCGCCGCCTGCCGCAGTGCACCGGCCACGTCCTGCGCGGGGCCGGCGAGTTCATGCACCAGCGTGCCCTCCGCGAGCGGGGTCGAGCGGCCGTCGGGCCCGGCGAACGAGAACACGGGGCTGCGCGCGCCGGCCAGCACCACGCGCCGCGCGTCCTGCAGCGCCTGCACCGCCAGCGCCGGCGCATAGGGGATGCGCGGCACGTCGGGCCGGCCGCGGCCGCGTTCGCTGCGTGCGATGGAACTCTCGGCCATCAGCCGCGCGCCGGTGCGCTGCGCGATCGCGGCGGCCCAGGGGAGCGCGGGGGCCAGCAATGCATCGCCGCCGAGCAGCAGCACGGTGCCTGCACCCTCTGCAAGCCATTCGCAGGCCTGCGAGATGGCCGACGGTTCCAACGGCGTTCCTGGCGCCGGTGCCAGCGGCGCCGCCGGGCCGGCGCCTTCGCCCCAGCAGACGTCCGAGGGCAGCACCAGGCTCGCGATCTCCCGCCGGTCCTGCGCGGCGGCCACGGCCGCGGCGCCGTCGCCGGCGACGGCATGCGCGTCGCGGCTGGTGCGCGTCCAGCCGGAGACGGTGCCGGCCAAGACCTCGATGTCGCTCGCGAGCGGTGGATCGTGCGGCCGATGCGCCTGCGAAAGGTCGCCAATCAGGTTGACGACCGGCGAGCGCGCGCGGCGCGCGTTGTGCAGGTTGGCGATGCCGTTCGCGAGCCCCGGCCCGCAGTGCAGCAGCGTCGCGGCAGGACGCCGTGCCATGCGGGCGTAGCCGTCGGCGGCGCCGGTCGCCACGCCTTCGGCCAGCACCGGCACGCCGCGCACGCCGTCGACGCGGTCGAGCGCGCCGATGAAGTGCATCTCGCTGGTGCCGGGATTGGAGAAGCAGGTGTCGATGCCTGCGGCCGCGAGGGTGCGCAGCAGCGCTTCGGCGCCATTCATTCGAGCTGGAGCCCGAGGCGCTGCACGAGCTGGCGCAGCGTCGCCGTCTCGGTCTGCAGCACGCGCGCGAACGCGGCCGGCGTGCTCGGGTTGGCGGGCATGCCGCGCTCCTCCAGCGTGCGTGCGAACGCGGGCGCCGCCAGCACGGCCGCCACCTCACCCTGCAGCCGGTCGACCACCGCGGCGGGCATGCCCGCCGGCGCCAGCAGGCCGAGCCAGGAGCGCATGCCGATGTCGGGGTAGCCGGCCTCGGCCATGGTGGGCACGTCGGGCGCGAGCCGGATGCGCTCGGGCGACAGCACCGCGAGCGCCTTCATCTTGCCGGCGCGCACCAGCGGCATCACCACCGCGGCGTTGTCGAACATGAACTGGACCTGGCCGGCCATCAGGTCGTTC